>CAZJOL010000195.1:0-5466 GCA_964547605.1 uncultured Bacteroidaceae bacterium
GTTTTTTCTGGAAATTTCTTTCATGCCGACAGGACATTCGGGGCATGAAAGCTGACACACAGCCGATGGTTCGACTGATGCAGCATATGGTTGACTGAGCAAAACAGGTCTTCGGAAAAGCCGGCTGAGAAATTCTGAAATGATTGTCAGAAAAAGATTGAACAATCTGCCAACCGACGATGATTTCAATATGCTTAATGTCTCATTCATTTGCCGGCGGCTCTTCGCCTCTGGATTTTTGCAATTCCTTGTTAAGATTTTCGGTAATATTCTGCACAAAATCCCAGTGACTGAAAAACTCGATGGCAATGATGCGAAGCAGCGTGTATGATGGGATTGCGACAATCATTCCAACAGGGCCGGCAAGAGTTCCTGCCATCAGAATGATGATGAATATTTCTATGGGGTGTGCTTTTACGCTTCTTGAAAAAATGAGTGGCTGCAGGACAAACTCATCGATGAGGTTGGTGGAAACAAATACAATGAGCATTTTAATGACGAGCATTCCTGACTGGTCGGCAAACATTTCTGGAGAAAGTGTTGTGAGGCCGACAAGGCAGCCGATGACACCTCCGATAATTGGGCCGAGGTAAGGAATAATATTGAAAACGCCGGCAACAACAGCGATGAAAATGGCATTTTCGAGACCAATGATGTACATGCCGATTGATATGAGTGTGATAACACAGATCAGTTCGGTGAACAGACCAATGAAATAACGCGAAAGCATTTTCTTGCTGTAGAAAAGTATGCGGGCTATTTCATCATGCGAATCGCGTGGAGTGAAGGCTTTAAGTCCTTTATAAAAAAGCTGGTCATCGCGCATGAAAAAGAATGACAGGAAAATGACAGAAAACACGCCGATGCTTAGTGAGCCAACCATTCCAAGCAGTGAACCGGCGAAATCCTGTACATTGACAGACTTCAGAAATTCGTTCATATATGAATTCAGCGATGATTCAATGCTGCCATCTGCTGCAAGGAATCCGTATTTACGAAGGCTTTCCTCCAGGTCGTTGATGGGTTCCTGCATGCTTGTGAGAATTCCGTTGATATCAACTTGCGACAAATACTCCGCCTGATTGATAATTACAGGAATAATCAGAAGTACAAGAGATACCAGAACAAACAGAATTGTAACCAGAGAAATCAAAGCGCTGATTGAGTGGGGAATTCTGAGTTTGCGAAACCTGAGACTATCGAGAAACCGGACCAGGGGATTTCCCATCAGAGAAATGATTAAAGCCAGAAGGATATAAATCAGAATATCTGAAAAGAAATAGACCAGTGCAAAAATCAGAATCAAAAAGAGAAGCCAGACATACCATTTCTTAAGCCATGCCATAGTGAATTTTTTTTGTAAAGGTAGAGAATATCTGTGAAATTGATGTTTTTCTATTTTTGAGGGTTGAAGTTGAAAATACGGGTAAAAAACAGAAAATCAACAACATGAGTGGATATTTTGAATGTTGTTGGTCGAGTAGTCAGTTAAATAAATTTGTTAATTTTTCAGATTTAGTGATTTTGTAGAAAAAAACATTTACATTTGTCGTAGTTTTGTTGAAAGTCGGGTAAAAAGAATCAAGACACAACAAAATGTCTTTAACATTTTTCATTATGAACATTTACGTAGGAAACCTGAATTACAAAGTTAACGGAGATCGTCTGAAATCTGTATTTTCAGAATTCGGAGAAGTTGAATCTGCAGTTGTTATCACTGACAAATTCACCGGAAAAAGCAAAGGTTTTGGTTTTGTTACCATGACCAACGATGATGATGCACAGCGCGCTATTGCTGAATTAAACGGCAAAGACGTTGACGGTCGTCAGATGGTTGTGAACCAGGCAAGACCAAGAGAAGAAAACCGCTAGTTTTCCCAGAAAATTTTGCTCTTTAATACTGCCGGATTAGTCCGGCAGTATATTTCTTTTTGCCTTATTGTAATTCAATAAGGTGAATTTGTATTGTCTGTCGGATTTGTTTTATAAAAAAGCGTGAAAGAATTACCTTTGCAGCATGAAACTGAGTGAGGCCATTCGATCACTGGTGGCACCGGTTACAGAGACCGGATGCTTCAAGCTTCTTGCTGAAAAAATGTCAGGCGGGAGCAGCCGGGTTATTGCACTTGAAGGACTTGCCGGTTCTGCATCAGCTTTGCTCTGCGCACTCACCGCAATTGTTCAGAACCGCTCTCAGATTATTATTGCAGCCAACCGCGAAGATGCCATGTCATTTTACGATGACCTTGAAAACCTGCTGGCTGAAAAAGATCCGACACCCGGCGACAAATCGGTAACATTTTTTCCGACACTCTACCGCAAAGAACATGCACCTGCTGAAACGGATTCGCGCCATTTGCTCATGCGGGCCGAAGCGCTCCGGTCGCTGTATGGCAACAAATCAACCTGTCTTATTACCTGGCCGGCTGCTCTTTGTACCCGAGTGCCCAATGCCGGATTCATGCAGCAGAATTCACTTAAGTTGAGTGCCGGTGAAAAAATCGACCTGGATTTTATTGAAGAAGTACTTACCGGCTATGATTTCAAACTCGTTGATTTTGTATGCGAGCCGGGTGAGTTTGCTTTGCGCGGCGGTATATGCGACGTGTATTCCTTTGCTGACGAAAACCCGTTCAGAATAACCTTTGCCGGCAATACGGCCGAAAGCATCCGGTCATTTGATCCTGCTTCGCAGCTAACCATTTCGAATCATGACACGATACAGATTCTGCCCGATCTGAGCCGTATGCAAAACGATCAGAATCTGGTGCCGGTTTTTGATTTGCTTCCTGAGGACACATGTATCTGGATCAATGATCCATCGGCAGCACAGCGCTTCAGGGAAGAATGCGTGCGGCTTGAAAACAGCGGTGCGATTCCTGCCGAAAAAATTCTTGATGCGGATGGCTGGTCTGATTCAATTGAAAAATTCCTTCAGGTGTACACCTGCCCAACACCGCTTGCAGTCAACGATTTCGATAGAATTGTCTTTTCTTTTTCGCCTCAGCCACCGGTTAACCGAAAATTCGATTGGTTTGTTGAAGAAGTATTTTCACGTCTTTCGAATGGCTGGTCAATAAGTATAGTTGCTGAAAACGCGCAGCAGATTGAGCGTCTGTATGCTATTCTGAAAGACATAGAATCACAGAAACGCATCAGTATCACCGACAAAATCAGCATTCTGAAATTTTCGCTGGGTGAAGGCTTTTCGGACAACCTGAGCAAGGTGGCGATCTACACTGATCACCAGCTGTTCAACAGATATCGGCGCAGCAGTCTGAATGATCGTTTCAGCCGTCCGGAGCGGCTTTCCATCAATGAGCTTGTCAACCTGCAGCCAGGCGATTATGTGGTGCACATCAATCACGGCATCGGACGCTATGCGGGACTGGAAAAGGTAGAGGTCAACGGACAGATTCAGGAAGCCATCCGATTATTGTATAAGGACGACGATGAGCTGATGGTGAGCATTCATGCCTTGCACCGTATTTCGAAGTACATTGGTAAAGATGGAACGCCGCCTTCGATTGATAGAATCGGAGGAGCATCGTGGACTACCAGAAAAAACAAGGCGAAGAAAAAAGTCAAGGATATTGCGCGCGAGTTGATAAAGCTCTATGCCAAACGCCGTGCGGCAAAAGGATATGCCTTTTCGCCCGACACGTATTTGCAGCACGAACTTGAAGCTTCGTTTATTTACGAAGATACACCCGATCAGATGACGGCGACCGAAGCCATCAAAACCGATCTGGAAGCCGATTTCCCGATGGACAGGTTGATTTGCGGTGATGTCGGATTCGGCAAGACAGAGCTTGCCGTGCGGGCTGCATTCAAGGCAGTGGCGGACAGCAAGCAGGTGGCACTGCTTGTACCGACGACTATACTTGCTTTTCAGCATTACTGTACTTTTAAGGAAAGACTTGAAGAATTACCTGCACGTGTTGAATACATGAATCGTTTCCGGACATCAAAAGAGCAGAAGGAAACGCTGAAAAAGCTGAAGGAAGGCCAGGTTGACATACTTATCGGGACACACAGAATATTGAGTAAGGATGTTGAATTTAAAAATCTTGGGTTGCTGATCGTTGATGAGGAACAGAAATTCGGAGTAGGCGCCAAGGAAAAATTACGCAATCTGAAAGAGAACGTGGATACGCTGACGCTGACTGCAACACCGATTCCGCGTACCCTGCAGTTTTCGCTCATGGGAGCACGCGACATGAGTGTGTTGCGTACACCGCCACCCAACCGCTATCCGGTGCAGACAGAGGTGATGACCTTTGATCCGGAAGTAATCCGTGATGCGGTCCGGTTCGAGATTCAGCGCGGCGGTCAGGTGTTTTTTGTTCACAACAGAATTCAGAATATTCAGGACATTGCAAACCTTGTACGCAGCCTGGTGCCTGAAGCCCGCGTGGACATAGGCCATGGACAGATGCCCGGTGATGAAATGGAAAAAGTGATGCTGCGTTTTGTAGCCGGCGAAATTGATGTCTTTATTTCGACCACCATTGTTGAATCAGGGCTTGATGTGCCGAATGCAAATACCATGATTCTGAACGACGCGCAGAACTTCGGCCTGAGCGACATGCACCAGTTGCGTGGACGTGTGGGCCGCTCAAATAAAAAAGCATTCTGTTATTTATTCACGCCGCCCGAAGTGATTCTGAGTGATGAATCGCGCAAACGTCTGAGAGCCATTGCTGAATTTTCGGATCTTGGATCCGGCTTCCAGATTGCGATGCGTGACCTTGATATTCGCGGCGCCGGTAATATTCTGGGTGCTGAGCAAAGTGGATTTATTTCTGAAATCGGCTTTGAAATGTATCAGAAAATTCTTGACGAGGCCATTGCCGAATTGAAAGACGATGAGATGCCCGATGCTGCAGGTAAGGACCAGAGCGCTCCGCGGAGATATGTGCATGATGTGGTGATTGAAACCGATGTCAGTATTCTCATTCCGGATAAATATGTTCCTTCCGTTTCTGAGCGGCTTTTGCTGTATAAGGAACTCAATGAAATTGAAAATGAGTATTCGCTGACATCTTTCAGGAGTATGCTCGAAGACAGATTCGGAGCCATTCCCAAAGAAACAGGCGAACTGATTTCGGCGGTCCGTTTGAAATGGTTGGCAAAAAACATGGCGATTGAAAAGCTGATTCTCAAAAAGGGATTGCTCACATTGTATTTCATTTCGCGCATGGAATCACCGTTTTTCAAATCCGCTACATTCGAGCACGTCATTGATTTCACGGTGAAGAATCCGCGCCGCTGTCTGATGAAAGAACATAATGAACGTCTTATTTTGAAAGTCGATAAGATACAATCGGTTGCTGCTGCGATTGAGGTGATGAAAGAGATGATTTCCAGTAGTGAGTTGTGAGGAATGTCTTTCGTTACGTGTTATAAAGTACTCAAGTTTCGCACCTCAAAAATGTTGATAAATAGGGCGTTTTGTTAATAAAA
>CAZJOL010000196.1:0-5400 GCA_964547605.1 uncultured Bacteroidaceae bacterium
CCTCATTGCGGGCATGATCGGCAAATGCTGTATAATTATTTGGCGAATAGCCGAGTCCGAATTTTTTTATGATGGCATCGCTCAGACCGCGTTCGTGAAAATAACTCAGTCCGACCGACATTCCTTCTTTCGTCTCCCAGAGCTGCTTTTCGAACCATTTGTGTGCAAATTCATGCACAAAATAGGCCTGATCTTCTTCGGTCTTTTTTTCCTTGTAATCGTCGTCAACTTCTTCCTCAACGATTTCAACCCCGAATTTGGCAGCCAGTTTCCGGAGCGCTTCGGGGTAGGTGTAATGCTCGTATTCCATCAGGAAATTCACGGCATTGCCGGCCTTGCCGCAGCCGAAGCATTTAAAGATGTTGAGCGATGGCGAAACATTGAAGGAAGGCGTCTTTTCGTTGTGGAACGGACATAATCCGATCAGGTTGGAGCCACGCTTTTTAAGCGAAAGGTACTCTCCAACCACATCTTCGATGCGCACGGCATCCATAATGCGTAATATGTCTTCGCGACGAATCATGTTGTGATTACAAAAATATGATTAATTTCGGGTACATAAAAATGCGGAGCTGTTTTGTTGATAAGTATTCGTTGGACCATATTGCCTTTTCTTTTGTTGCTTGTTGCTGCAGGCCCAGTCAGCGCGCAGGATTCATTGTCGGTGCATGAAAAATATTCCCGTTACCGTGATCGGCTGAATTACTTTGTTGTTTTTTCTGATGAGCCGGGCGGAGGATTGCTGGCCAATATCCGCAACCGTGATGCATGGAGCGATCCGGATGGCGTCTATCCGTCGGGCGATGAGGTGGATTATCATCAGAGCATTACTTTCGGACAAACGCATACCCGCACGGGTTATCTGCTCGGGACTCTGGCAACGGAATATGCTTTGCTGAAGCAGGCGGGAGACACCATTGCAGCTGAGAAAACATTGATGCAGATTCGTGCAGTGCTTAATGCTTTTGAGCGTACAGACCGCTGTGAGAGCGGGCTTCCGTGGTTTCTGAAAGACACGCTGGATGGTTTTTTTATCCGCGAAGACGCTCCGCCAGTGCTTTCGCGCCGTTTTTCAGATCAGCTCAACATGGGATTGAATGACAGTGATTATTTTGCAGGACGCGCCTCGCGTGGTGAATATGGCTTGCCGACGCTGATAATAAATAATTCAGTCGAAGCATTGAAAATGTATGAATCGCCCGATGGATATTTTTTCACCAAAAGAGAAGCAAGCCATCCCGATGAAGTGGCATTCACAAGACGTGATGCTGAGTATATGCGGTACTATAAGAATCAGAAATTTACTTCACAGGACGAGGTGCTGGGTTCATTTGTGGGACTGGCGCTGACAATTAAATTTGTTGATGACGAAGCAATACGAAAATCAGCACGGGGTCACATTTTGCGAATGATCAACTTTATGTGCGGCAGCCGAAAAACCCTCTGGTGGCGGCCTTTGTTTCCTGATGGCACACGCATGGGCAACGAAAATGGCGCCGATGGCCGGGCCTATGCTTTTGCCATGAAATCGCTGGCATATAAAATCGCCGGGAAAGAATATCTGAAAAAGCATTTTCCTGCAATCGTGAAAGCGCCCTGGTGCCGCGATGCATACGAGGGTGCCGAACTGGCCTGTCTGAGCCGCATTGGCATTGCTGACTACAGAATTCTGCGCTTCCTGATGGCCGAGGCAATGTCGGTGTCGGGAGCATCGAGAACCAGTCGCAATGTGCCAAAGCTATTGAAAATGATTACTTCGGATTATGAGTGGGACACGTTTTATTTGTTGCTCCATGCCGCTTTGAATGATGTAGCCATTGATAAGGATATTTTTGATTTCAGCAGACTGTCAACGCAGTTGCATCAGGCGCCACCAAACGGAACCTGGCAATATGGCAACAGCAAATATCCGAAGACCCCGGGATGGTCGGCCGAATTCAAATGGTCCGCAACAACAGATATGCAGAATGGCCTGTCAGGTGAAAACTGGTCGCTCGGAAATTATTCGGGCATCGATTTCATGTTATTGCACAATCTTGCCTGTCTGATGCTTCCGGAATACCGTGTTTCATGGGAGCGTTATCGTTTTCAGAATTAACTATTTGTTTAAAGTATTGCTTGATTAATGATGTTTGTAATTGATGTTTTAGCGTGCCAAAATACATTTCGTTCGGCTTATAAAAGGCCTGATTGGTATAAAAGTGTTATATTTGCAAAAAAATCAAAATTATGAGAACATTTTTATCTGTTATGATGTTGGTTGCTTCCGTAATTGTTGCCACCGGTCAGACTATTCCGTTCGCGGAAAGTTTTGAGAATGGTGTGACAAAATGGAATAACCTGTCATCAGGGGGAACAGTTGAGGCAACCACCACGGGAGCCTTTGTCGGAACAAAATCACTTCACATCACCGGTACAGGCGCCGGAGCCGGTCTGAGTCTTGATTTTACAGTAAGCCAGGAACCGTCTTTAATTTTTTATTATGTAAAAGTTTCAGGTGGAGAAGGTGGCGTAGTTGCCGTTGGCAATGGCCATTCAACCAACAATGCCGCTTTTTATGGTGAAGTGACCGGCGGCAATTTTGTTGTTACCGGAAGCACCGGAACGACCAATCTTGGGCCGGTAGCGAACAACGAATGGGTTCGGGTGGAAGTGCGAAATCTGAACTATGTTGCCATGACGTATGACATTTACCTCAATGGTGTTTTGAAAGGCAAGGGACTTCCTTTCCGCGGATCTGTCCCCGGCATATCAACCATCGATGTATATAATCAGACCGCAGGTGCCGAAGCATGGTGGGATGCCATTTATGTAGGACTTTCGGGTTTTGATTATCCTGTATTTGACGGAACAAAAATCTGTGCGAACTTAGTGGATGAATTTACTGTATCTCCGGCTGTTGCACTTGATTCAGCGGGTTTTTACAAAGACAGCACATCGTTCTCGGTTGGTCCTGTAACAGCTGATGTAAATGCAGGTTATCGTTATCCATTTATTGAAAGCACCTGGCTCACCGATAATAACTATGCATTAGCCTGGGGAGGAAATATGTTTGATATTACTGCTGCAAAGAACCTTGTTGTTGATGGATTTGATCTGAATCTGGGAACAACAACGGCTGCATCAGCCAAAGTGTACTACAGGCCTGGTACGTATGTTGGTTTTGAGTCTTCAAATGCCGGATGGATTTTGCTCGACTCAGTGAACCTGATACAGAACGGAGTTGATAATTATGCTCGTTTGGACCTGACAAAACCATTGACCATTGCCGATGGTCAGACTATGGGAATTTATATATGCACAAGCGTTGGTGTTTATTATACTGATGGAAACGGCACAAATGAAACTGTTTCAAATGACGATTTGACCTGTCATTTTGGTAATGGTGGCGGATTTTTCAGTGTCGTTAATACACCCCGTGTCTGGAACGGCCGTATTTATTACAAAGTGGCTGAAGAGCATCACGAAAACCAGATTATCACAACAATGTTTACATCCAACAATGCCTATAACGGAAACATGTTTGATGTTTCCGCGAAAAACGACGTTGTGATAGATAGTCTTGATGTGAATATTTTAGCTGATGGCTGGGTAAAATTATATGTAAGGAACGGAACCGTTGTTGGAAATAATACCAGCACTGCTGGATGGTCTTTGGTTGACAGCGTTGTTGTTGTTGCTTCAGGCTAGGATATTCCTACCCGTGTTCCGCTTTCAAACCGCATTTTGCTTCAGCCAGGAAGCCTTTATGGATTATATGTATGTTCTTACGGAAGCATGAGATATACAAATATTATTGCCGGAACCAATGATGTTTATACAGACAGCAACATGGTTCTGACAGGATATTATGGCGGCACAAACACCTTTAGCTGCACCAGTTCAAGAGTTTGGAATGGTACATTGTACTATTCGGTAAGAAATGTTGATACAGTTGATGTTTCGACTCAAACCAGCACTTCAACCTACGGCTCTTTAATGGCCCGAGGATTTTATTACGTGGCTCCGAATGACCATGTGATAACCGGGCTCAGAGTGCCGAATGAAGCTGCAGGAACGCAATATATTGAAGTGGTCAGGTTAAACAATATTCCTCCATCATATTCTGTCACAACCAATGAATTTGTATCATTGGGAAGGCATACAAATGTTGCGGGAAACGCAATTGTTCCGGTTAATGCTTTTATCCACAAAGGTGATATTATCGGAGTATTGGGAACACGATATTCAGGTACTGTTACAACAATGAGCTGGACTTCCGATCCAACATATCCGACAACTATACTTGGAGATTCCGTTACATTGTATCGGATGGGTACTCAGAATGATTTTGTAAACAATCCCGCTCAAAACCTTTGGACAGAAAACTCAAACTGGGTTGGGCGTGTTGAAATGTTTGTCGAACCTGTCACACTCCATGGCGGCCAGGATTCTGTGCTCTTAGATGTTCAGACTCCCGCTCCGGACCTTGGTGCCGATGGCGATTATTGTGTACAGAATATTGTAACACTTGACCCCGGAACATTTTCTTCATATGATTGGTCAACCGCTGAAATCACTCCAACCATAGATGTAGATACAACCGGTGTTCCGCTCAATGCACCTTTTGATATCTGGGTAACCGTGACCGACCAGTATGGTTGTACAGGTTCCGATACCATCACCATCTCTTTCATTGATTGTACAGGCATTGACGAAAACGACATCACCGTAAGCGTTTATCCGAATCCATCTGATGATGTGTTCTATCTGAAAGCTGACAATGTTCAGGATGAAATGCTGGTGCAGGTTTTCGGCCTCGATGGTCGTTTGGTGAAAGAAGTTGTTTTGAATGAAACATTTGGCAGCATCGATATGAGCAACGAATTGCCGGGGGTGTATTCAATCCGCATCACCATCAAAGATCAGGTGAAAGAAATGCGTGTTGTGCTTCAGTAATCCTGATTCACAGATAAAATTAAAAGAGGATCCGTTTTGCGGGTCCTCTTTTTTTGAATCAGAATTTTCCGGTGATCAGAAATTTCTTACAATCACTTTCTGCTGCTGCACGGTCTCTTCGCTTTCGAGCTGTATGATATAAGTTCCCGACGCAAATGCGTGTGCGTTGAAAAAGAAATTGTTTTTACCCGGAGCAAATTCTCCTTCGTGAATCAAAGCAACAGTACGGCCTGTAGCATCCATCAGCGTAAGGCGCCCCGTGAAACCGTCCCCGCATTCGACCGGAATGCAGGTGATATATGCAGCCGGATTCGGATAAATGCTTTCCATGCCAATGGCCACAATCTGCTCTTCGATGCTGACCGTGTTCTGACATTCGAATTCCCAATAACCATCTGGTGCAACAATGGGTCTTACCTGCGATTTGCCGCTGCTGGCCTGTGCCTGAATGTAATAATATAC
>CAZJOL010000197.1:0-5287 GCA_964547605.1 uncultured Bacteroidaceae bacterium
AGTCCCGATGCCCGGGATAAAATACAGTCTTTCCGCGGAAGTCCGGCCAGCCTGCGCTCAATGCTTCATCAGGCGAGTGTTCTGGCGGTAAATCTCGGCGCCGGCAATCCGGTAATCATCGAATCGTGGCACCTGATATCGGGCGCAGCCGAATACGAAGAAGAAACAGCAGAATCGGTTCCGGTAATTCAGCACCGGCACATGAAAATTTACCAGTGGCTCGACCGTGTCGAAGAAGCTGTGAAAACAGTCATTTCAGGACATGAAAATCCGACCGGGGCCATGGTGGGCAAAGCCATGCAGCCGGCTGTTTCGGCGCCCGCCATCAGCGATATGCTGAATAAACAAAAGCAAAAAATTCTGGTGTTGCTCAACGAATTCCCCGACCGCTGGCCGCAAACGCGCAATCATTTCAAACCGCTTCAGAACCTGCTGATCAGGAAGGATTTTGATGAAAGCAAGAGTGCTTGAAAATCGGTAAGAGACGTTAATTCAAGCAATTAATAACGCTTAAATCTATGAATGAAGTAAACGTAACAAAAGTATTTATAATGAATCAATTACGGCTCAATGAAATCAAAAAGTCCAAGCTGTCTCGGATTCTTTTGTTCTTTCTTTTCGTAGCCCTTAAATCCGGCCAGATTTACATCAATTACTTTGCGCAGATACATGTTGGGCGACATGTTTTTCGAGGCGCAAAATTCGGCAAATTTTTCAGCTTTCCGGGCCGAAATGCCCAGCTTTATGGTGCGGTATCTTTTTTTCTTGCGTGCCAAAATCGGATGTATTTGCCGCAAAAGTAAAGAAAAATTCATAAATCCGCCATTTAATCGAGGCCAAGAACAAGGTCGAGGATGAGGTTAAGGCTGAGGTTAAGGTCAATGTTAAGGCAAACCTCTCTGTGCCTCTGCGCCCTCTGTGAGATTCAATTGAGATTCTCTCTGCTTCTCCGCGCTCTCTGCGAGCCATTCCCATGCTTTCTCCGTGCAAGCCCCTGAATTAGTCTTTACCGCAGGTGAAGGCGGATTCGAATTAGCGTCCATAAGACCTGCTGAATGTATTAAAAACTTTTTCGCGTTCATCAGCGAAATTCGCGGAAGAAAAATGTATTATTCCTGCAAGAAACTCTCTGCGTCTCTGCGCTCTCTGCGAGAAACAATTGAATGTTCTCTGCGTCTCTGCGCTCTCTGCGACCTCTGCGAGCCATTCCTGAGCGACCCCCTGAATCAGTCTTTACCGCAGGTGAAGGCGGATTCGAATTAGCGTTCATTTGCAGTACATGCGGTATTAATCCATTTGCGCAAATTAGTGTCATTCGCGGAAGAAAAATGGAATATCTCTGCGTCTCCGCGCTCTCTGCGAGCCATCATTCAGTGCTCCGCTCTATGAAACCCTGCGCAATCTTTTCGAAGTGCCTGTTTTTCAGTCTTGCCGCAATTTTCCGGGCGTGTTCCAGAAAATTCCGGCTCACTTCCGGCTTGTGCTCATACATTGACTGCACCACCAGATTCATGTAATCATACAAATATAATTCTTCAGTGGATGGATTCAGATTAACCTTTTTGCCAATCAAATCATTTCCGCCTTTACAAACAGTTTCGAATTTTCCGGCCTTGTCCAATGCCAGATGCATATAAAACATCAGCTTTTGCATGCAGTCCAATTCGATCTTGTACTCATGTTCTTCAATATTTTCTTCCAGAAAGTGATTAAAATGTGGTGTAAATGCAAATATAAGTTCATGTTGCCCGGCAACATACAGCGCTTCAGCAATCTGCGGTATAAAAACAATCTGTCTTAACATTGGAATCGAATGCACTTCGCTCAGAATAAATTGCAGTTTCTTTTCATACCAGGATGCAGGCGTACACGGAGATGAAAAGAATTTATACATTATCTGGCAGGCATGAAATCGTGCTACCGGATAATAGTTCGGAATACTCTCGTTTGTGATTTCATCGGCATTGTAGCGTTTGAAGAGGGAGTATCCTGTTTTTAAAAATTTCTTCAAATTCTGCGAATACAAATGCTTGTACATGATCATGCACCATGCCCAGATATCATTTTCCCTGAAACTGTCGCTGGTCGGCCGGATATTTTTTAAATAATAATGCTCAACAATATCACCATAATAAATATTTATTCCATCCATATCAACCCAGGCATTGAAATACAGATTGCGGGTATTTATGTCGCGGGCAATGGCCGGAATCAGTGCATTTCGGACTTCTTCCGATTTACTAATGGCATTGGCCAACAGGCGAACAATTTTGCCCTCCCCGCCATTTTTAAGGTTGTCGATAATGGCGGGCGCCATTTTATACAAGTAATCAATAACCGGTATGAACGCTTTATTTTCAATGCAGCTTTGTAATAGCATCAGTTCATTGATGCTCACCTCAGAGAATAGGCTGTCTGAAGGATTCAGAATTTTATTCCGGCCTTCTCTTATTTCATTACGATTTAAAGCTACAAACGACTGCCAATCTGTATAACCACAATAGGCCGATAATGAATCAAGTGTGTACCCCGATGGTAAACTCTTTGAATTAACAACTCCCGTTAACCGGGCAATGGTGAAATTGGACAAATTTATACTGAATTCTTTGGCCAGTTCATCCGAAAACTTTTTGCAATCAGCCATTGTTTCCAACTGATTGCCCGACTTTATTCTGATCAGGTCAATCAGTTTCAATAATGAAATCTCCGAAAAGTTCTTTAATCCTGCTGGCATAAAGGGTAAATCAGACAAATATACACATTTATACCAAAAATAATATTCAGTTTGGCAAAATATAATTATATACAGAATGCTACATATGTAGATTTTTGCCAAAAATCAGATAATTAAGCATTTATAATATTTATCAATTATTAACGAATTCGTACCATCATGATTTGTAATCATTTAATAGCTTTGCATTGTTAAAATAACATATGAAATATATTCTTCAAATATTTGCCGTTTTGTTTTTGGTCATAGCTTTCAATGGCTTTGCACAGGATACCATCATCCAACTGAAACCTGTTGAAATTTCAACCAGTAAATCCGAAATTGTCCGCCTTGCTCCGCATTATTCTCAGATTGATATGGATGAAATTGCTTTGCAGACTTCATCAAAGGAAATTCCGGCTATCATTGCTCAGATTCCGGGGACTCACAGCGTCATTGGCAAAGGCATCGGTGATACTGAATTTAAAATCAGGGGATTTGATATCAGCAATATCCAACTTCTGATCAACGATATTCCGGAATCATCTATAGATGCGGGCTGGGTGTATTGGTCCAATTTCACGGGCATCGAAGATTTTACACAGAGTATTTTTCTGACCAAAGGTGTGAGCAACACGCACCCGTTCAGCAAAGCAGGCGGTACCATTTCAATTCATCTTATTGATGCTTCGGTGCAGAAATTCACTCGTTTTTCAAGTAGTTACAGCAATCTGGTTGGAAATAAAGTCAATTTTATGCACAGCAGCGGTGAACTTAAAAACGGCTTTGCATGGGCGGTTGGTGGCTCCTATCGTTTCGGTTCTGCTTATAAAGATGAAACATGGTTCAGGGGTGGAAACTATTTTTTCAATGCTTCGAAAAAACTGGGTGCTAAAAATAAATTACAGCTCACTGTTATCGGCTCGCCACAGCATCACGGACAGATTCAGTATTTTCCTGATTCGCTTATGAATAATGCAGGTCTGGCCTACAATCCCGGCTGGGGCTATCTGAACGGCGACCCGAAACAATCGTCCATCAATTTCTATCATCGTACGCTTGCACAGTTGAAGCTTCAAACAGAATTCAACAAGCGCAACAATCTCAAAACCGTACTCAATTTTAGTCGTGGCGACGGTGGTGCAACAGGCAATTTCGGCAACACCCTCCCCACCAGCTCCAACGGCTTGCAGATTGACTTTGATGCTGCGGTGGCAGCCAATCAGGCTAACTATGACTCAATCAATGGCGGCAATAATGCACAATACTTTCTGGGCGACTATGTTTATAAAGAGGCCAGCACATTCCTGTTTTCCGAGTTCAACCACTCCTTCAGCGATTCGGTCCGTTTGAGTTTGGGAATTCATGCGTATTCTTCTTTGTATGTTAAAGACTTCGGACGCGTGAATGACTTGCTTGGAGCCGATTTTCAGGCATATCCGGGTGAGCCGGCAGTTCGCTACGAAGGAGATAAGATATGGTACGACAGCAAAGCAAGCTTTCATGGAGCAGGCTTTTCGGGGACCTGGGTGAAAACTTACAGATGGATGGAATACACTGCTTCGGGTTCACTGACTCAAAGCACCAACAGCAACACAAATCTGTTCAATATTCCTGATTCGGCTGTTGAACGCTCGGATATGAAATGGTTTACCAGCTACAATATAAAGTCTGCTGTTCAGCGCCGTCTCAACGAAAACCTTCGCATTTATTTTACCGCCGGATATCAGCACAAGCGGCCTCCGATCAAATATCTCGGAAAAACCGTCATCGACAACACCACGCCTGAGACCTTTATCACAACAGAAATCGGTTTCCGAAAGAATTTCGAAACGTCTTTCAAAGGTGAGTTGCACGGCGATGTGTATCTGATCAGTTATAATGACCAGACGTTTACGAAAACATATTTCGATCCTTCAACAATGGCCGATTTCAGCTTTTCGGTTCAGGGCCTGAATTCACGTTATCTCGGAGCAGAACTGGAATTCAAGGCCGACTGGTATGAAAAATTCAATGGGCTTGTTTCGCTTGCCTGGACACAGGTTACCTGGCTCAATGACATCGAAAGCATTGTTGCTGACAAAGCCGGAAACGTACTGGACACCATTGTTCTGAATGCCAAAGGACTTATCTCTGGCGAACAACCGCAGCTTTCGGCCTATGTTTCGGGCATGTACACTTTCAAGAATCATTTTCAGATTTCAGCCGGCATGCGCTATTGCGGCATCAATTACAGCTGGTTCAATATTGTGAATTATGCAGGAACAGCTGATGCAGTCCAGAGCTGGCGCTACCCCGATTACTGGCTTGCAGACATTGGAATCGCCTATAAAACCAAGCTCAGAAATAAGGTCGGTATGCGCATTTCGGCGCAGGTGCACAATGTACTGAATCAATCTTTCATTTCCGAAAGTCTTGATGGCTGGAACCACGATCAAAACTCGGCCTGGGTGATATACGGCTACGGCCGCTGCCTGACAGCGGGGGTTGTGCTGGAATTTTAATTTCATAGCTCCCTTTCGCAGTGAAAGATTTGGCAACCTTTGACAGATCGGGCAGTTTTTATACCCGTAA
>CAZJOL010000198.1:0-266 GCA_964547605.1 uncultured Bacteroidaceae bacterium
CCACTGAAGGTAAAGTGTTTCCGTGCAATCTGTGTAATCCGTGGACCTATTCTTTCTGCCACTTGCCGCATGCGCTATTGCACATAATACCGGTACATCTCAAACATTTCCTCACGCTTTGCGCGGCTGGTCACCGAGACAGTTTTCAACATACCACCGGTTTTCCGGAACTGTATGCTGCCGAAAATCCACCAGCCGACTTTGATGCTGAATTTATCAAGCATCTTCACATAATATGTCTGATCTTCCGACAGCACTGATGCGAG
>CAZJOL010000198.1:276-5278 GCA_964547605.1 uncultured Bacteroidaceae bacterium
TTCGGCATATTGGCCCGAGAGCAGCATAGCGGAAGCCTCATTATAAATTTCAAGTCCGTTGAAGCGCATTTCGGATGAATCCAGAATGTTGGTCATCTTCACAGGAATAACAAAAATGACATCCGGAAAGCAGATGATAGCAGACCTACTCACGGTGGCAGATCTGAAACCTTCGTTGATATCTGCCTTCGGAATGCAAATGTATTTCATGCAGATTAATTATTTCTGTACAAATGAACTGTCCCTGTCAGCGTGCGCTTTCTTATTCCGGCAAGACGCAATTCATACACGTCGCAAATGTAATAATAGACTCCTTCGGTGCAATCCTGATTCGTGTGCTGATTCTTTCCATCCCAGTTGATATCGGGATCCTGCGTTGAGAACATAATCAGACCCCAGCGGTCAAAAATCTTTATGTCGATTTTTTCAACAAAATCATAGGGAAACGGAATGAAGAAATCATTGAAACCATCGCCGTTCGGAGTAAAGACATTGGGTAATGTGTACAAATCGCACTGATCGATAACAACACAGACAATATTCGAAAAATCACTGCTGTTACCCGATGTATCAACAGCTACAACCGCATAGCACCCTGCTACAGAAGTAATGCCTGTGTTAATATAAGATGTAACGGAAGGATCAGTCACAGAGCCGATTTGCACAAACTCGCCATCTGTCATGGGTGAAAAATAAATTTCGTATCCACCGACATCGCCGTCACCACAAGTAGTCATGGGATTTGTCCATACAAGATAATTGGCCACTTCATCGCAATTAACCGATACACTCAGCTCAACCGGGCAGGGTGGTTCAACATCCATGGGCTCCTCGCATGTTTCCTGTGAGAAATTACGGATCGGATGAACAAACCCCGGCAGTGAATACGACCCGATTGTTTCAACTTTGTAGCAGTAAGTCATGCCGTTCACCAATCCGGTGTCGAGATACGTGTCGGAATGCGAAATGCCAATGGAATCGAAAGAGGATGTAAGATTGTTGTATCTGTAAACAACCGTGCTGTCGTTGTTCCAGGGAACATCAAAGTCCCATTTAAGCATGAGCTTCTCGTCAAATGGAGTAATGGTGAGGAATACCGACGATGCCGGATATGAAGATGTAAAGAGAGAATAAACCGCAGTGCCCGACGCATACATCAGATCGATGCGGTAGTGATATGGTTCTCCGCTTGTATTAAGGCCGGTGTCGTTGAAAGTCGTGTCGTTCAGGCCGGCATTGGAACCCAGGAATGTGAATGATGACCCGGTAAAATCAGTTGCTCTGTAAATATCGTACCGGTAAGGGCCGGTATACAAAAGAGTATCAAAATCGTTGGGCTTCGACCAGTCGACAAACATGCTTCCGGCTGATGCGGAAGTCGCAGTAACGCTTACATGCGTTATCACAGGCGAATCATCAGATAAAATGATGCATGCTTCATTCGATGCCTGGCTCTCTGCCCCGTTGGCAAACCAAGCAGTAACAATGTAACAATATTCATTGCCATGCGGTAATCCAAAACCGAAATTGTCATCTGTAAATGTGGTGTCGTTCACATCTGTTGTGGTTGCAATCTGACTGTATCCGGTCCATGACGGAACACCGGTTTCACATCCGGAAGGAACATATCCGCTTGCACCTGATTTTCGGTAGATTTTATATCCATCGGCATTGGTGCATAAATCTTTATTCCACGTAAGGTATGCGTTATCACCGATGGCAGATACAGTGAGGTTTTCGGGAGCAGGGGCGATAACGGTGATCTGTGTTTTTGCCTGAGCAGTAAGTTTATCCGAAATCTTATAAACTGAAATATTATCGAGTCCCCAATGATCATAATCTTTTCCTGTAGCTTCCTCCTGTCTCCAGCGAAATCTTGTATTTGACGACAACGAAGCATCGGGAGCCACCACCGAATAGTTATTCCAGCCAATCAGATTCTGCACATGTCCACCCTCGCCCGGCGATAAACTAGGGTCCCAGTAAGCCATTGTTTCCCAAGGACCATTTAATCCATTCAGACTATATTGCAAATAAATTCCTTCGTCAGGTTCATCGGGACCTTCGCAGTTAGTTCCTGGATTACCCGTATGGTCGCTGAATCGCATATCAAAAACGATCATGTAATTACCGGCACTAATATCCAAAGAGGGCGTTACAAGATAGCGCGGCGCCGTAGAATCAGGCCCAAACCAAAGATACGTTGAACCATCCCATCCGTTTCCACAGGGATTGTTGAACATGACCGAAACATTGGAATAGAATGGGGTCACTTGCATGTTGTTGAAATCATATGTGCAGTCGCAGGTGCTCAGACTATCTTCAAGCTCGGCGCGAAAAATTATGCTGTATGGATCCGGCCGCACATGTTCGCACGAAACATTCCAGTCAAAATCCGATGAAACTGTATAGCGGTCTCTGACCGGCTGAAGAAATGTTGCAGGATTCGTCACAAGTAGCAGTGGCTCGCCTGAAGCAGTCAGAGAGATTGTATCAATTCCACTGTAAGTGGCAGTCACTGTTTGATGATAGTTGTTTCCCGCAATTATGCAGGTGTCTGCCGGAGCAGTTAATACCGGTGATTCGGGCTGGCAATCAATCACGTTTACCAGCACATCGCGCATAATAGAACCCAGGAAAATCCCATTGCGGTATTTTGAGACCTTAACTGCATAATTGAAAAAACCTTTTTGAAGGGGGGAATTCCACGTTAGCCAACCCGTCTGCGGATCAATTGAAAATTGCGAAGAAGCTGTTGGGTAATAATAACCGGCAATCGGATCGCCAAACTCGCCACGGCATGGTATAAGAGAATAAACAAGCTCGTCACCATCGGCATCAAAGGCCGAATAATCAATTACATTGCTTGACGCCCGGCATACATTCATTCTGGGCTTGTCGAGAAAAACAGGCGATTTCTGCCCCGAAAGAAAGGGACTGACAACCAGTTCTGCCTCTACATAAATATCAGTAATGAGCGACATCGGGACGTTAATTACATTGAGGCTGCGGACTTTGTAGGACACAAACATGGTAAAGGTGGCTGGCCCCGAAAAGGTATGAACACCAGAATAAACCACCTTTTTAAGCTCACCGGGCAAATCTGTCACTGACGATGGAGCGAGAAAAGAATAGGTGCTGTCGCCCCAGAAAATTTCTACAATAGAATCTATCGGACTGGGATCGTACAGGTAAAAAATCACGTTGCCGCGATAGGTCAGCTGCGAAATATTTTCATAAGTGAGTTCCAGCGATTTCACATTCATTGAAAACGCAAAGTTGCCTGTCAGTAACAATATAAGTATGGAAACGAAAAACTTTTTCATTTACATCAGCTCAAAACACAGATTCCAAACGTAAAAGTACAAAAAAAATTTCGCGTTTCTGAACATTCTGATACATTTGTTATGGCCAACACCTTTAAATGTATATAAATGCTTCTTATACCTGCATCCTTACAACTATAAATTGTCAAACCAGGTGCAAAAATTATGTAAGTTTCACAAAGTGTTTTCGTGTACTAAATCATTTTTAATGGAACACATGAGCTCGCTCCGCTGGTGCCCGGTACCAATCACTATCAGAATTTCATCCGTGACAGTGCAATCTATGCCGCATTCGTTGTGTATTGTGCATTGCGCGTTGTGCATTGCGCATTGTGCGTTGCGGAGCCATCGCACTTGTCGCGTTTCACGCGATCATCACATCATCGCCTCATCGCAAAGGTGCCGCATGCCTTAAAACGAATAAGTCACGCCACCCAGAAAACGAAAACGATAGGTCGGATAATGATTCCACAACATATATCGCTGCGAAGCAATATTGCTGAATTCAAGATAAGCTGACAACACTTTCGAATAGCGGTACTCCAGCGTGATATTGGCGTCAATGGCCGGCTTCAGCGTGATCGGTTCAATGGCAACAAAACTACCGAGTGTCATAATATCACCATAGGAAATCTGTGCGTAACGCTTTCCGATATAATACACACGCGCGCTTGCCAGAATCTTGTCTGCCAGATTATAACTCAGTCCAACCATTCCTTCGAAATCAGGAATATTGTATGCTTTTTCATTGGTCACTGCTTCGGCCTGATTGTAAGCCACCATGAGCAGCCCTTTCCATTTGCTTCCGATGTTCAGCGCGCCGTTGAATTCGCCGCGGAACCAGTTCACTTTCTCATCATAAACCACATTCATCTGATTTTCGAGATACGAAATGGAATCATCAATCACAAACAAAGGACAGTTTTCAATTTTACGGTTTACCGCCTGAATGCTGTAACTAAAGGCGTGTGCAATGTTTCCGCGGATTCCACTATACAGCATCTGTTTTGTTCTTGAATAATCACTCGTGACAAAATGATGAATGAATGGATTTTCATTGGCAAGTATTCGGTATGAATGATATTTCAGATTGCCATCAAGTCCGCCAAAAGCGCTCAGGATGCCGGGAAGCAGATTCAGCTCAAGTTTTATCTCCGGGAAGAAATATGCCCCGGCAGTTGAATCCGTTTCCATGGCAAGCTTCGGGGCCAACTCAATAAATATGGGACCAAAATTCGTATTGATAAACGGTGCCAGATTCACAAGACCGGCATTCCATGAGGCAAAACCACGATTCTGAAAATAATGTTCCACATCGTATCGTAAACCAACAACCTGGTATTTACTTACTTTTTTCAACCAGTCAACACGCTTGTTCAGATATCCGTCAAGCGAAACACTGTTTTCTGTGGCATTGTAAATATTCCAGAAACAATGATAATTCAGATCCGCTTTGTAGTTCAGATGCGACGAATCGGCATGGGTGCTGTAGAACGAGATGAGTGCACCGGCATCGTTGTAGCGTTGTCTGATGTCTTTTTTATCAGTGGAAATCCATTCGGTCGAATCCATCGGAAGCAGCACTGAATCAGGCTTGAAGCCATAATAATGAACCACATCGCGATGAAAATACAATTTGCCGTAAATCGTATTCTTGGGTTTTATGCGCGATCCGC
>CAZJOL010000199.1:0-5264 GCA_964547605.1 uncultured Bacteroidaceae bacterium
CGTATTCCGTGCTTATCCGTATTCCAGCCATATTCATCAAGTGATAAAACGATTTTCGGAAAATGATCTGCTACTTTAATCAATGGCGCATACTCACGATCCTCAACACCTTCGCCAAGCAAAGTAGCACACACTTGTATATACATTTTCTGTCCTTGCTTTTCAGCAATAAAATCAATTTCCTTATCTTTAAGTTTTCCAATACTGACCTGATAATCGCGTGCGATGAGTTCGTTCAGCACTATGTTTTCAAGCTGCCCCGACAGCTGTGAGCTTCTGTTGCCAATGGTAGCCAGTGCAAATCCCGTATCACAGATGTAATATTTTTCCAATGTTTCCAGATGTTTTTTCCCCTGCACATCATATCGTTTTATCTGATGAATAAAATAAGCATCCATCGTATATTGAAGGTAATTCAGAATAGAATCAGCCGAAACATTTATCCGCTGCGATTTCGAGTAGTCGCTGATACTGCGGGCGCTGGTAATATTGCCACAATTATCGATAATGAAATGCAGAAGCCGGTTCAGCATGTTTGAATCACGGATGGAATTCCGCAGCACAATATCCTTTAACACGATGGTGTTATAAATTGATTCAAGGTATTGTTGCAGTACCGGCTCATTCCACTGAAGCTGATGAAGTCCCGGAAAACCGCCATATTTCAGATAATCAGCCCATGCGCTCGTTTGATCGGGTTGATGCTGTTTGTAAATCTCTGTAAACTCAGAAAACGACAGTGGGTGAATCCGGAAACCAACATAACGCCCCGATATCAGTGTGGCCAGTTCCGATGAAAGCATGTGGGCATTCGATCCAGAAATATATATGTCATATTTCTCTTCAGCAAGAAATGATGCAATGGTCTTTTCCCATTCCGATATTTCCTGAATTTCATCAATAAAAATGTAGTACCGGATTTTCTTTTTCCGGCATTTTTTGCTTACATATTTGTGCAAATCGGAATAGGTCTTAAGAAAGTCGAATTCGTACAGTTCCCTGTTGATATAAACAATTTGTTCTTCCGGTATGCCGCTCGTTTTCAGATGGGCTATAAGTTGCTTCATCAGGGTACTTTTCCCGCAGCGGCGTACACCTGTAATGACTTTTATCAGCGGCGTTTCCACGAAGGGAAGGATTTTATCAATATAGTGCTGCCGTGTTACCATTGCCGAATATTTTTATACAAATATACAAATATTTCGACTATAAACGACAAAAAGTAATAAAATACAATAAATGTCGACTATAATCGACAGAATATGTAAATTCGTAAAAAGTGTCGACTATAAACCAAATAAAGTTCAATTTGTATCGTCAACCAGACTGCATTATTCATCCTTAATCAGGTCGCCTTGCTCATTCCATTCTTTCGAATACTTGACGGATGCAGGTATTCCATACTTGATTTCTGTATGAATTTGTCCGTTCTCGAACCATGTTTTAAAAACGCCCAGAGGACCGCCGAAGAAATAATTACTTTCACTTTTTATCTGGCCGTTTTCATACCATTCCTGCCACAGACCATGCTGAAATCCGTCTATCATTCTGCCTTCCAGCTTTATTCGACCATTGTCATAATACGTAACAATATCAATGTATTTCTTCATTGGTTGAATGGTGCGTTCCGATCTTGTATAATAATCGTAATCTGCCGGATTATCCCTTTCTGAATCACTTAAAACCAATTCTGTTTCGCTCAGTTTGATGACAAACCATGTTCTGGTCCCAAGCAGAAGGGTTGTATCCGAAAGAAACCGGAATTTGCTTTTGTACGCCATTTCCCCCTGAACAAAATCAACGGAATCATTCTCCTGGAAAAACATAATCATTGTATCCTGATATTCTTCCACCATTTCCCAGGTTCCCAGTATCAGGTCTTTATTGCTTTTATTTTTCTGGGCCGACGATGATGATATAATCAGCAATGTCAGGATGGCAAACAAAATCAGCTTCATATTTGTGTTTCTGTTGCGAAAATAATCATAATCACTGGTTTTTGGTTTATAAAATAAAAATGATTATATTGTAGTCCTGAAAAATGATTAATAAATAGTCATTCAATCAATGATCCTGCACTGCCGCTCATATTACAGTCTGCGATTTGGCATGATGGCGCCCGAAAAGGTGGCCACACTGGCGGCTGCATGCGGATTCCCGAAGGTTCTGCTGGCCGATATCAACAACTGCACGGGCTGGGTCGATTTCATAAAACAATGTCGCAGCGAGCGCATCGAAGGCATGGTGGGCATGGAGTTCAGGCGAGGCAGCCGTTTGTTGTATGTGTGCATGGCCCGCAACATAAGCGGTTTTCAGGAGATAAATGAATACCTGACACAATGCAACATGACCGAAACCCAGCCGGCCGATTTTGCACCGCCGTTCAATCAGGTTTTTGTTTTGTATCCGTGGAATGAAAATACGCCAAAACAGCTTCGGGCCAACGAATACATTGCCGTTGGACCTTCGCAGGTGCCGCAGCTGCGTGTGCTCAACGACCGCAAAATACGTGGGCGCATGGTGGCCTGGTGGCCGGTTACATTTGCCTCGGCGGCCGATTACGACACGCATTGTCATCTGCGCGCCATCGACAGCAACACGCTGCTTTCTAATCTGAAACCAACGCAGCTGGCCATGAACGATGAAATTATGCCCGACCGCAAAGCCGCCTACGAAGCCTTTTCCGAATGTCCCGATCTGCTTGCCAATGCTGAAAATCTGCTGCGCGACTGCGCCGCCGATGTGCAAATGGGCGTGGTGCGCAATAAAAAAACATTTACCGGCAGCCGCTACGACGACAAACTCCTGCTCGAAAAGCTGACCATGGATGGTTTTCCGGCGCGCTATCCGGGCAAGCCAAAGCTTGTGCTGGAGCGCATCCGCAAGGAACTTGAAATTATCGACCGGCTCGGATTTTCGTCGTATTTTCTCATGGCGTGGGACATTGTGCGCTATTCCATGTCGCGCGGATTCTATCATGTGGGGCGGGGAAGCGGCGCCAACAGCATTGTGGCGTATTGCCTCTACATTACCAATGTCGATCCGGTCGAACTCGATCTCTATTTCGAACGCTTCATCAACCCGAAGCGCACCAGCCCACCGGATTTCGATATCGATTTTTCGTGGAAAGACCGGACTTACGTGCAGGATTATATTTTCAAACGTTACGGATCGAAGCACACTGCGTTGCTGGGTATGATGCAGACTTTCCGCGACAAGTCGGTCTATCGCGAGCTCGGCAAAGTGTACGGACTGCCGAAAACCGAGATTGATGCGCTGGTCGAAGAGCGAAAATCGCTCAAAGCTGATGATGAAATCATCCGGAAAATTGTGGCTGTTGGCGAAGCCATACGCGACTTTCCGAATCTGCGCAGCATTCATGCGGGCGGCGTGTTGGTGAGCGAAGATCCGATAACAATGTATTCCGCGCTGGATCTGCCTCCCAAAGGCTTTCCAACTGTGCAGTGGGATATGTACGTAGCCGAAGACCTGGGCTACGAGAAGTTCGATATTCTGAGCCAGCGCGGCATCGGGCATATCGGCGATGCGGTGAAATTCATCGCGCAGAACCGACGCGAAAAAATCGACATTCACGACATCCCTGCATTCAAGCGCGATCCGGCCATTGCAGCGCAAATTGAAAAAGGGGAGACCATCGGTTGTTTTTATGTCGAAAGCCCGGCCATGCGTAGTCTGCTCCGGAAGCTCGATTGCCGCGATTATCTCACGCTTGTGGCGGCCAGTTCCATCATCCGGCCGGGCGTGTCGTCGTCGGGCATGATGCAGGAATACATCCGGCGCTACCACAATCCGCAGTCGTTTCAGTACCTGCATCCGGTGCTCGAAGAATTGCTGCACGAAACCTACGGTGTGATGGTCTATCAGGAAGATGTGCTCAAGGTGGTGCATCATTATGCCGGACTCGATCTGGCCGAAGCCGATGTGCTGCGCCGCGCCATGAGCGGCAAATACCGCAGTAAGGAAGAAATGATGCGCATTGTAAACGGCTTTCACGAAGGCGCTGCGAAAATGGGTCGCCCCGAATCAGTCACCAAAGAATTGTGGCGGCAGATAGAATCTTTTTCGGGTTACTCCTTCTCAAAGGCGCATTCGGCCTCGTTTGCCGTCGAAAGTTATCAGAGTCTTTTTCTGAAAGCGCATTATCCGGTTGAATTCATGACGGCTGTCACCAACAATTTCGGCGGCTATTACCGCAGCTGGGTGTATTTTTCCGAAGCGCGCCGCAGCGGGGCCAACATTCTGCTTCCCTGCGTCAATACCGGCGATTACATCACTACGGTGAAAGGAAATGATATCCGCATTGGCTTCATTCATGTGCAGGGTCTTGAAGAAAATTTCATTCGTCCGGTGCTCGAAGAACGGCTCCGCAACGGACCTTTCGCAGGTATGGCCGATTTCATGGCGCGCATACATACCACGCGCGAGCAGCTCGTACTGCTGATCCGCACAGGTGCATTTGCTTTTACAGGTAAAACAAAACCCGAATTGCTGTGGGAAACGCTGGCCGGGCAGGATGCGCGTAAAATCCCAGAAACCTCAGGACAGCTGTTTGCTTCGTCGCACCAGTTGCCAAATTTGCCATCGCTCGAAACGTCGCAGCTCGAAGATGCCTATGATGAAATTGAGCTGCTGGGCTTTCCGGTGACGTACACTTGGTTTGAACTGCTGAAAACCGGCTTCCGGGGCGAGATTCAGGCATCGGGCATGGCGGCTGCAGAAGGAAAATATGTGCGTATGATTGCGCCGCTGGTCACCATCAAGCCGGTGCGCACAAAGAAAAATGAGAAAATGTATTTCGCAAGCTTTCTCGACTTCGAAGGAAATTTTTTCGAGACGGTGCATTTTCCCGACAGTCTGCGAAAATATCCATTCCGCGGAAACGGTGTGTATCTGCTCTATGGCAAGGTGATCAACGATTTCGGTGCATTGAATCTGCAGGTGGAAAAGATGGCCAAGATGGAGCTGCGTGGCGATCCGAGGGCATGATACGCATGCAGCATGCGGCTTAGGGCATGCGGTTCTGTGCGCAACGCACAACGCTTAAAGCCCGCTGTCATTCAGAGTGTCTGCCATGCTTCGTCAGGCTAAGCACATGGCTGGCGGATGTATCGAAGAACGACAGCGGGCTCTGCTGTAGCGCTTTAATTCAGGGACAGGCGTAGTCTTATAAGAAAAATCTGTTGGGTTGAGTCTCCAGACTCAACCCGGCAATTACATCTGTAGAGACTACGCCCAACGTATAA
>CAZJOL010000200.1:0-5250 GCA_964547605.1 uncultured Bacteroidaceae bacterium
ATAACTGAATTAAAATGCAAAAATAATCTTTTCAAAGTCAGCGAAATTATCTTACATTTGCACATCATTCAAAATTATGCTAGCAAAACGGTGGATATTAAAGGATCAGGGAAATGAGGAACTCATACGCCTGTTGATGGAACAGGTAAATGTGAACCGGACCCTGGCAAATCTGCTGGTACAGCGCGGTATTAATTCGTATGAGTCCGCCAAGGCGTTTTTTCGTCCAAACCTCGAAAATCTCCATGATCCCTTTCTGATGAAAGACATGGATAAAGCTGTTGACAGGCTGATTGTTGCTATTGAAAAAAAAGAGAGTGTACTGCTTTATGGCGATTACGATGTTGACGGCACCACTGCTGTCGCTACACTCTACAAGTTTCTGAAACGCTTCAGCCTTACACTCGACTACTACATTCCGGACCGTTATACCGAAGGATACGGAATATCGATCAAAGGCATCGACTATGCTGCTGAAACCGGCTGTTCACTGATAATTGCCGTTGACTGCGGTATCAAGGATCAGGAAAAAATCCTGTATGCCCGCGAAAAAGGCATCGATTGCATCATCTGCGACCACCACCGGCCGGGCGATGATATTCCGGATGCAGTGGCGGTTCTCGATCCTAAGCAGAAAGACTGCAATTATCCTTTCGAAGAACTTTCAGGTGCCGGTGTCGGATTCAAGCTCATGCAAGGCCTGGCGCAAAAACTCGATCTTCCCTTCGATGAACTTAAACCCTTGCTCGATCTGGTTACACTGAGCATTGCAGCTGATATTGTCCCGGTAATCGGAGAGAACAGGATTATTTCATTTTACGGGTTGAAAACAATCAACTCAAACCCCAGCGCCGGAATTGAAGCCATTCTGCGGACTGCAGGCGTCAAACGCAGACCGGATAGTTATTACAAAACCGATTATTCTTTCACGAAAAAAATAACCATTTCCGACCTGGTGTTCATTGTAGGTCCGCGTGTAAACGCTGCAGGCCGCATTCAGAGCGGAAAAAACTCAGTCGATTTGCTCATCAGCGAAAACGAAAACGAGGCAGATCGCATTGCAACGCAGATTGACAACCTGAACATTGAAAGGAAAAGTCTTGATGCGAATGCAACCACTGAAGCATTGACAGCCATTTCCGAATCGCTCGACGATGCAGGACGACGCTCTACGGTTCTCTTCAATCCGGCATGGCAAAAGGGAATTCTGGGCATCGTTGCATCACGTCTGACGGAGCACTATTACAAACCGACCATTGTTTTCACCCGGGCAAACGAAGAAGGGGTGATCACAGGAAGCGCACGCTCCATCAAAGATTTCGATATCTACGAAGCCATCGAAACCTGCAGCGATTTACTCATACATTGGGGCGGTCATACCTATGCCGCCGGGCTTTCGCTCAAAGAAAAAGATTTTGAAACATTCAGGAAACGCTTCGATGAATTTGCACAGGCAAAAATCACCGACGACATGATGATTCCGGTGATTGAAGTCGATTCCTACCTCGATTTCAACGAAGTGACCAAGAAGTTTTATCAGGTTCTGAAGCAGTTTGCGCCATTCGGCCCGGGAAACATGAATCCCGTTTTTCAGACCAACCGTGTTTATGACAATGGCTTTTCAAAACTTGTGGGCAGCAATCACATCAAACTGATGGTTACCCAAAGTCATTACAAAGGAGTCGGGCTGCCGGGAATTGCTTTTCAGCTGGGTGACTATTTCAGTGAAATCGAATCGCAGAAACCTTTCGATATCGTGTATGCTCTCGAGGAAAATGAATGGAACGGAAACACAACGCTGCAGCTGAACATCAAGGATATCCGAATCGAAAAAGATAAAGAAGAAACGCAGGAACAATGAGAATATTAAGCGGAATACGCCCCACAGGAAACCTGCATCTGGGCAACTATTTCGGCGCAGTGAAGAATTTTGTGCGCCTGCAGGAAGAAAATGAATGCTTTTTTTTCATCGCTGACTATCATAGTCTGACAACCCATCCCACTCCTGAACATCTGAACAACAATGTCAGACAGGTTTTGGCCGAGTTCGTCGCATGCGGTCTTGATCCGGAAAAGGCTACACTTTACATTCAGAGCGACGTTCCGGAAACGATTGAATTGTATTTGTTTCTGAACATGAATGCCTATCTGGGTGAGCTGATGCGTTGTACGTCGTTTAAGGACAAAGCCCGCAAACAACCCAACAACGTGAATGCCGGACTGGTTACTTATCCCACGCTGATGGCAGCCGATATTCTGATCCATCATGCCGACAAGGTTCCCGTTGGAAAAGACCAGGAACAGCATCTTGAAATGACGCGCACTTTTGCCAATCGTTTCAACCGAATGTATAAGACTGAATATTTCAAGGAACCCGAAGCTTTCAATTTCGGTGCTGAGCTTGTAAAGGTGCCGGGCCTGGATGGAAGCGGAAAAATGGGAAAATCGGAAGGTGAAGGCAACGCCATTTTTCTCATTGATGATGAAAAAACCATTTCAAAAAAAATAATGCGGGCTGTTACCGACAGCGGGCCTACAGAGCCCAATCAGACGCCTCCGCAGTCGATCCAGAATCTTTTTTCACTGCTTGAAATTGTTTCAGCCGAAGACACCGTGAAGTTTTTCCGTGAGTCGTACGCCAACTGTTCCATTCGCTACGGTGATCTGAAAAAACAACTGGCTGCGGATATGAATGTCTTTATTGCACCCATTCGCGAACGCATTCAGAGTGTGGCTGCCGATGAGGCATTCCTGGCGAAAGTGGCTGCCACCGGACGCGAAAAGGCAAGAGCCAGCGCGTCAAAGACAGTAAAAGAAGTTCGCGAAATAATCGGCTTCAAAACTTTATAGATATGAAACCAGCCAAAGCTTTCTATCCGTTTGCAGCATGGCTTATCCGGCTTTCAATGCTGCTTTTCACGTATGTATTCTTTTTCGAAACAATACGCGCCTTCGATTTCAAAAGCGTCGATTTCTATATTGCATCGGCATTTGCGCTGTTTTCTGTGTTGGTATTTGTGGGTGGTTTTCTCTCAAAACCGGCCATGACAGTGGTAAGTTCGTTTTTTCTTTGCGGACTTTCCATTTATCAACTCATCACCAGCTTCAGTGAAAAGCCTGATGTAATCACGGTTTCATACATGCTTGGCATTTCTGCAATGCTGGTTTTATTTTCTGTTGGTAACAAGAAGTAAGCATTGGGAAGCAAGAATCAACTTACCGCCAAACCTCAGGAGCGAGCCATCCTGGTCGGACTCATCACTTATGAGCAGCCCGAAGCAAAAGCGCTTGAATACCTGGCTGAACTTGATTTTCTGGCGCATACTTCCGATGCCATCGTGGTGAAACATTTCACCCAGCGCCTCGAAAAACCCGATGGACGCACATTTGTAGGCAAAGGCAAACTCGAAGAAATTGCCCGTTACGTCGAGGAGCACGAAATCGATATCATCGTTTTCGATGATGAACTAACGCCTACACAACTCAGGAACATCGAAGAAGTAGTGCAATGCAAAATCCTTGATCGCACCAATCTCATTCTCGACATCTTTGCATACCGCGCCAGAACTGCCTATGCACGCACACAGGTTGAACTTGCGCAATATGAATATCTCCTGCCCCGCCTCACACGCATGTGGACTCACCTTTCGAAACAGCGCGGTGGCATTGGGATGAAAGGCCCCGGCGAAAAAGAAATCGAGACCGACCGGCGCATCATCCGCAAACGCATTTCGTTGCTGAAAGAAGAACTGAAAGACATTGACAAACAAAAGCAAACCCAGCGAAAACAGCGCGAGAAACTGATTCGTGTTTCGCTTGTCGGTTACACGAATGTCGGGAAAAGCACGATCATGAATGTGCTGTCGAAATCCGAAGTGTTTGCCGAAAACAAACTGTTTGCAACGCTCGATACCACTGTGCGGAAAGTTACGTACAACTATCTCGCATTTCTTCTCAGCGATACCGTAGGCTTCATCCGTAAATTGCCGCATCATCTGGTTGAGTCATTCAAGTCAACACTCGATGAAATCCGCGAAAGCGATTTGTTATTACACATTGTAGATGTTTCGCATCCGAACTACGAAGAGCAGATGGAAACCGTGAGCAAAACTTTGCTTGAAATCGGTGCCGGTGACAAACCGGTTGTGATTGTGTTCAATAAAATCGATTTGTACAAACACGAAGAAAATTTTCTCGAAGAAGAAACAGACAAAACGCAGCAGCAATTACTCGAAGAGAGCATTGTAGGCCGTATTCAGACACCTGCCATTTTTATTTCCGCTAAAAAGGGAACCAACATTGACAAGTTGAAAGAGCTTTTATTTGAGCAGGTGAAAGATTTGCACAGCGGCAAATATCCGGGCACTGTGCCATTTTACTGATCCGCAGGTGTTTTGGATGATTCCTTTGCTCCAAAGCAATAACCCACTTTGAATCCAAAGTAAAATTTTCCCAGACCATACGTGCCGAATTCTCTGAAATTCTCATAATGGCCCTCGATGAATTTCCGTTTGCGGTCGCCATATCCTCCGCCCACACCAATGAATACGTCGGCTGTCACAGGCTTCCATAAATAGAATGTCCGTCCGAATGCAAATCCGATTTCACTTTCGCTTTCAGTTACATCGGCACGGTAATCATAGTCCTCATAAAAGTCGTAATTGTAATATGTGAAATTTGAAAATTTTGCAAGCGAATAGCGGAGCATAACAGACATATACCATGCATTCGGGACTTCCTTTCGCACCGGGAAATATAACCGCGGTGCCAAGCCAATCAGGAACCCATTTGCCCGATAAAAGCCGCCCCCAAATAAAGACCCATTCCACGTCCAGGAGTGGCTCGTGTACATCATTTCCAGTGAAACAGAGGCCTGAGCTCCAAGATGTTTTTCAACATGCAGATTGGGATTGCCGATGAGGTCGTGAAATGTGTTGGTCTGCAAAATGGTGTATTTCCCCTGTCCGAATGCGGTAGCCGTAATGCTTAATGCGACGATCAGGAAAACTGTTTTACCAATGTGCATAACACTTCAACCTGGTTAAAAATATTACTTCATCATCCTCTCAATCACTCCGCCAGCTGGAATGATGGCACGAATCGCATCATAAGGCACAGTGATATCAATGCTGCCGTCAGCGTACGAAGCAATTTCGTATATGTTGTAATGAAAGGTAATACCGGTTTCAGATAACATGAAATTCGGTGTTGCTGTGACAACTTCAACAAAAAAACCTTCATCGCTCAACG
>CAZJOL010000201.1:0-5210 GCA_964547605.1 uncultured Bacteroidaceae bacterium
TCGGGTTCTGCAATCCGCTGATGCCGCCATCGCCGAATTCCCAATCCCAGATGGTTATGTTTCCGGTACTTTGATCCGTAAAATTGACCAGCGTCGGATCGCAGCCGGTGAGTGGGCCTGCTGTAAAACCTGCCAAAGGCATCGGGTCAACATTTACAATAGCCGATGCTGTACCTGAACAACCCTGTGTATCGGTACCGGTAACACTATAAGTGGTGGTAGCCGTCGGGCTCACATTAACGGATGCAGTTCCGGCTCCGGTATCCCAGCTGTATACGACTCCACTACCCGGTGATGATGCGGTCAAGGTGGTGCTCTCACCTTCACAGATGTTTTCTACCGCAGGTGTAATGTTCACTGTCAGTCCAGACATCAGTGTAACTGTAACAGTGGCTGTATTACTGCAGTTATTGGCATCGGTACCGGTAACATTGTAGGTTGTTGTGACAGCCGGTATTTCAGAAAAGGATGCGGTATTTTGTCCGTTGTTCCATACATATGATGTTCCGCCGCCACCACTGATCGTAGTGCTGAAACCAACACATACTGCGGCCGGAGAGGCAGCCGCTGTTATATTTGGAAGAGGATTGACTGTGAGTGTAACTGTCGCTGTACCTGAACAGCCATTGGCAGTAGTGCCGGTTACCGAATAAGTAGTAGTGGATGTCGGGTTTGCGGTGAATGATGTGCCAGAGCCGGATGGGCTCCAGACATATGTCGATCCTCCCGAAGCGGATATGGTGGAAGATTCTCCGCTACAGATTGCTGCCGGAGAAGCAGACGCAGTGATGGTTGCGTTTGAGTTAACAGTAACAGTGACGGTAGTTGTGCCGGAACACCCGCTGGCACTTGTTCCTGTCACAGAATAGGTGGTCGTCGCAGTTGGATTCACAGATACAGATGCCCCTGAAGATCCATTGCTCCATTGATAGGTGGATCCACCAGATGCTGCCAAAGTGGAAGTCTGACCAGAGCAAACAGATGCCGGCGATGCCGTTGCAGAAACAACAATGTTGGGATTTACAGTGACTAATACTGTTGCTGTCCCGGTACAACCTGAAGCCGTTGTTCCGGTTACCGAATAAGTGGTGGTCACAGTTGGATTCACGGTAGTTGATCCACTACTCCAGACATAGGTTGATGCACCCGAAGCACTTAATGTCGATGACTGACCGGGGCAGACTGAGGCAGGAGAAGCGCTGGCAGTAATAGAGGCACTGGCTGATACATTAACTGTAGTTGATGCTGTACCAGTACATCCACCATTTGTGACAGTAACTGTATAAGTTCCGGATGCCACAGGTGTTGCACCCAGTACTGAAGGATTTTGCAAATTGCTTGTAAATCCATTGGGCCCAGACCAGGAATAAGATGTTGCAGCAGAAGGAGTTGAAGTAAGATTCAGATTCTGACCAGAGCACAGTGGACCGTTGTTTGAGGCCGTTGGAGTAAGTCCTGAAACAAAAACGGTTACCTGGTCGGTGTAAATACCCGGGCAAAGAGGGTTGCCCCCTGTAATAGAGACTGTGTATGTTGTTGTAACTGATGGTGATGCTGTCGGATTTGAAATGTTTGGGTTCGACAAACTTGATGTTGGTGACCATGTGTATGAAGAACCTCCTGTAGCATTTAATACTGCGTTTTGACCACCGCAAATAGTAACATCAGGGCCTGCATCAGCAGTAAATACTCCAGATGAAGCTGAAATGACATAATCACACACATCGCCGGCATTTCCATCGATCATGACATAGTAAGTCTGCCCGATAGTGAGGCCATTTGCTGATACTGTTCCATTCACAGGAGTTCCTGGGTTAAAGCAATTTGATACTGAAGTAAATGTAGAGCATCCGGTGACACTATAGATTTGCATTTGGATGCCATATCCATCCGTGCAATTGGAAACGAAAAGGTTCAATGTTGCAGATGTTGCATCGGCAACAAATGAAAGCCACGAGTTGTTTTCAATGCTTCCGCAGAATATTGAGCCAAGATTGCCAGGGATATCAGCGGTATAGGTTCCACTTGTGCTACCGCAATATCCGTTCAGATTACAGATTGGAGTTGGTGTTGAACAGAGGTCCCCGGCAGCCGGATTGGTTGCGCATGGTGGTGCTGTAGGAGGCTCATATACACATAGTCCAAAACTACCAAAGTCGGTTCCCCCATAATCCCAAAAACGGATGAAAACGGTTGCCCCGGGAGTGAGCCCTGTTCTGCTGATCATAGGCATAGCACCATTCGGGCTGTCATCATCATCACATTCAATCAGTGTCAGTGAGGTACATGGCCCATAGTAAATGGCCATGCCACAATCAGTCAGTGTTCCGGTCTGGGAATCAAAGATAAGCGAACCAGAAGAAGGAACGGTACAACTGAACCATACATCACCCGTAGAATAGCTTGCGCATCCCGGCGCAGGAGGCCCGGAAGATGCGGTGGCTCCGACGTTGGAGTAATTTGTATAAGAGCAGGAGGAGCCAATTGTGATTGGAATGGCTGTAGTGCAATTATCATTTGTTACAGGAGGAGGTGAATCATCATAAACACACAGGCTGTATGATCCATAGGTGTCACCCCCATACTCCCAGAAACGTATGTAAATGGTTGAGCCCGGGGTTAGGCCGGAACGATCAATTTTTGGCATTAAACCATTGTTGCTGTCGTCATCGTCGCATTCAATGAGTGTTAATGAACCGCATGAACCAGAATAAATCGCCATTCCTCCATCTGTAATTCCACCAGTATTAGTATCGAAAGTCAGATGTCCGGTACTGGGAACAGTGGTTCGAAACCAAACATCGCCACCAGAATAACTTGCACAACCAGGAGCCGGGGCTCCGGCAGAGGTAGTTGCGCCAAGATTGGTGTATGTGTTATAAACGCAACTGGATCCCGGAGTAATATTGATTGCATTGGCACAATCATCATTTGCCGGTTGCGATTTCAGATTCACTGATACAATAAAAAAAATGACAAGGAATATGATGTTGACTACAACATGTGATGATTTATTACGCACGTTTTTCATTCGATTCATATTATTGTTTTTTTGAATCAGTTGAAATGATTTCCAAAGTTCTTTCGGTCACGTTTTTTGTTGCAAGAATAATCTCCTGCATCTTAACAAGATCGATTGTGTTATCTGTCATAACAATGATCCGTCCTGTGAGAAAATCAGTATTGGACTCATAAACACCAAATGCCGAATTAATGTATTCATCAATGGCTTTTGCATGGTTGATGTCGACGATGCCCGAAACAAAAACAATAAACTCATTTACCTTTGCCAATGCAACAGGAGTGTTCGAAAAACCATCTGATTGCCTTTCTGAACAGTTTATGTCGGCAATCCATCCTTTTGCAGAAGACCTGGAGGAAGAATGAAAGACAAATGTCAAACTTCCTGTTTGATTTCTGTTTGAAGCCTGAATGCTTTTGGGAACAGGATTTTCTTTATTGAAAACTCCAAAAGAAGGCGAACTGGAGCTGTTGCCATCGAATACAGTTAAAAAATCATCATCATTCAAGTCAAACTCGTAGAAAGTAAGACTTGTTAGCATAGATGACTTTTCCGGAAAAATAGTGAGGGTAAATTGCTCGTCTGAGCCATAATTTGCCTCTTTTCCTCCACTGTCAAAAAACATCCCTTTACAAATGCTCACCAATCCATTGTTCATGCTTACCAATTGAGCATTCATTGGAATGGCAATTACAAGCGATGCCAGAAATAAAAACAACCCCCTCATGATTTGATATTTAAATAGAAAATACTGTTTACTTAGGAAAATTCATGCTTTAACTGATAATTCCCAGACTTTAGACGATATTTTTAAACCAACGTTTAATGGTGTGACTAATATTTATTTTGATGTAACTATATTGATTATGTAGATTGTGTTTTTTCGCATAAATCGGATAGAACTTTATTAATGGGTCTAATTGTATCCATGAACTATTCGAAATTTAAAACTCTCACAAAAAAACCGGTAACAAATAATGCTACCGGCTTTTTTAAGTGATAACTTCAAATTATCTGATCAGTGCAATTGCTTGAAGATACTCATGATCCTTACCGTCCAGGCCTTTTACAAACACTAAGACGGAATACACATTCTGCTGGGCCTCTGAGACCCCATCCGACATCATTCCATCCCAGCTGTGATTCACGTCGGTGGTACTGAACACAAGCTCGCCCCAGCGGCTGTAAACCCGCATGCTGTAGTTATCAGTATCCCATCCGGTACCAAACGGACGCAGGTCATCGTTTCTACCGTCTCCATTGGGGCTGAAAGTATTGGGCAGATAGAATGTGTACGTGGGTTTGATTACAACGGTCATCAGCGTTGAATCTGTGCATCCGCCGGCGTTTGTCAACCACAGGGTGACGACATATGAGCCGCTGCCTGTATAGGTGTACACCGGATTTTCGGTATTGTCGGTTGCGCCCGTTGCGTCTCCAAAGTTCCAGCTGTAATCAGTTGCACCAGTGGACTGATTTATGAAGGAAATGGTCGGATTGTCTTCGGTCGTTACCGCAGGGCTGGCTGTGAATGCTGCCACCGGATTCGGCGAGATGGTCACGTAGTTGCTCATTGTTATCGTTGACTGACAGCCGGCTGCAGTGGTTACCGTCAATGTTACACTAAAGGTGCCTGCACCGTACGTGTGGCTCGGGTTCTGTAATCCGCTGATGCCGCCATCGCCGAATTCCCAATCCCAGATGGTCACGTTGCCGGTGCTCTGGTCAGTGAAATTTATCGTTGCCGGATCACAGCCGGTGAGCGGATCTGCTATGAAACTTACAACCGGCAGCGGGTCAACATTGACAATGGCTGTTGCAGTACCTGAACAGCCCTGTGCATCAGTACCGGTTACACTATAGGTGGTTGTTGTCGTCGGACTCACATTTATTGATGCAGAGCTGACTCCTGTATCCCAGCTATACCCTACCCCGCTGCCCGGAGATGACGCCGTCAATGTTGTGCTTTCTCCTTCGCAGATGTCTTCAACACTTGGCGTAACATTTACCGTAAGACCTGGCATGAGTGTAACCGTAACAGTAGCTGTATTACTACAGTTGTTTGCATCGATGCCGGTCACCTGATACGTAGTTGTTACTGTCGGTGAATCTGTAAACGAAGCCACGTTCTGACCATTGTCCCAGACATAGGTTATTCCTCCGTTTCCGGTAATGGTCGAACTGAAAC
>CAZJOL010000202.1:0-760 GCA_964547605.1 uncultured Bacteroidaceae bacterium
CGACTCCTCCGGAGTCATCCAGATTCATGGACTATTTTATATTTCTCTATGATATTATTCATTCGGTGTATTTGTAATCCGCGCCATGTAAAACAAAAAAGGCCATCCACACAGAGCGGACGGCCTTTTTCGAAGAATAATTATCTTAGTGGAAAGATAAAATCGATTTTTTGATGATGGCAACTGCTTCCATCACCTGTTCTTCGGTGATTGTCAAAGGTGGTGCAAAGCGGATGATATGACCGTGGGTTGGTTTGGCGATCAGACCGTTTTCGGCCATTTTCAGACAAACGTCCCATGCTTCTTTTCCGTTCATAGGTTTAATGATCACGGCATTGAGCAGACCTTTACCACGAACGAGTTCGATCATCGGGCTGTCGATTTTGCGGATTTCATCGCGGAAAATCTTTCCGAGTTTTTCGGCTTTTTCAACCAGGTTTTCTTCTTTGATCACTTCGAGAGCGGCAACAGCAACGCGGGCTGCAATCGGGTTTCCGCCGAAGGTTGAACCATGTTCGCCTGGTTTGATGTTGAGCATGATGTTGTCGTTGGCCAATACGGCTGACACCGGGAATACGCCACCACCAAGGGCTTTACCAAGAATAACCATGTCGGGCTTTATGCCTTCATGATCAACTGCCAGCATTTTTCCTGTACGTGCAATACCAGTCTGTACCTCGTCTGCAACGAAAAGTACATTGTGTTTTTTGCAGAGGTCGTATGCTTTTTTCAGATATCCTTCGTCCGGAACAAATACACC
>CAZJOL010000202.1:770-5204 GCA_964547605.1 uncultured Bacteroidaceae bacterium
TCGCCCTGGATGGGCTCAACAATGAATCCGGCAATGTTCGGATCCTGCTGCAGTTCTTTTTCGAGAGCAGCCAGGTCGTTGTAAGGAATCTGAATGAAACCGGGTGTGAACGGGCCGTAATCATCATAAGCTGAAGGATCATCCGAGAAGCTGACGATGGTGGTCGTGCGGCCATGGAAATTTCCTTTGGCCACAATGATTTTTGCCTCGTAACGTTTGATACCTTTTGTCAGATAAGCCCATTTACGGGTGAGTTTGATAGCTGTTTCAACAGCTTCGGCACCTGTGTTCATGGGTAATACCTTGTCATAACCGAAAAATTCGGTGACATATTTTTCGTAAACGCCCAGCGAATCGTTGAAAAACGCACGTGATGTCAGGGTGAGCTTTTTAGCCTGATCAATCAGGGCGCCCACAATTTTTGGATGACAATGGCCTTGATTTACAGCTGAGTAAGCTGAAAGAAAATCAAAGTACTTTTTGCCTTCCACGTCCCAGACAAATACACCTTCTCCGCGTTCGAGAACCACGGGAAGCGGATGATAATTGTGCGCACCATAATGGTGTTCCAATTCCATGAGCTGCGCTGAAGAAAGACGTTCTGCCATAATTTTTTTCTCCTTTTTTTTAATGTTAATGCGGCAAAGATAATAATGTTAAGCACACGGCAATGTGAACGGAAAAACAATTTTTTCCGCCGGATATCAAAAAATCTCTATAAGATTGTGCCCGTCTGGCTTATAGGGGCTGTCTCAAAATAGCGGCTTGTTACGACATTCCACCGTTCCGGCCGGCTCGGGGAGGATTCCTCAAGATTATAAACCATTGTGAAATTTATTGTTGGTCAAAATGTTTTTTGAATCTTTAAATGGCTGATGCCAGAGGTTTATCTGACAAACAGGCAGGCATCACATGTCTATAGAAAATGACCCAAAAAAAATCACGATCCGCCGGCTGGTGGATCGAATGTAAGCGGCTTTCTGCGCGAAACAGATTGAATAACATTCGACTCCGCTGGAGTCGTAGTGTGTTTTAACTATTTCTACAGACATGCGACTCCTCCGGAGTCATCCAAACAAATGTACTATTGTATATTTCCTTTCGGTATTGTTAAAGATTAACGATATTCCATCGTCTGCCATGTTTCGTCAGGATCAGCACATGTCTGGCGGATATATAACCGTCGTAACAATAACAAAAACAACAGCTTGTCCGACCACTGGCGGTGTTCCATGTCCTTCAGCTCCTTCGTCTCATCGGACGATGGAATGTTGTTTTTGCTCTAAGTTTGATTTTGAGACAGCCTTAGTCCTATTTACAAAACTTCGTCTCTTCCTTGATGGATTTTACTCCGCATTCTTCGGCCTTCAGCCAGTCGCGGCATGCATTGTCGCGGTCGTTACGCTCCCTGTACATGCGTCCGCGGTTCACGTAGGCCTGTCCGTACTTCGGATCAACCTCAATCGCTTTGGAATAATATTTAAATGCTGAATCCGGTTGATTCAATCCGAAATAGGATGTGCCTATGTAGAAATAGGTTTCCGGATCCCGGTCATCATATTCAAGCGATTTATTCAGGGTTTCAATAGCCTTGTCAAATTGCCTTTTGTAATTTAGGTCTATCCCTTCCATCTTCAGGTCGATGGCTTTGCGCTTGGGATCCTGACAGCCGGTCAGACCAATGAATATGATGAATATGACTGAGAGTGAGCGAAGAAATGTGATTGAGAAATTCATGTCAGTTGCCTAAAGTTGTGGTCAAAGTTAAGTAAATTCCCGAAACGTAATTATCGCGGTATTGTGCGCCCAGAGCCATTACATTGGGACCCGCGGCAGAAAGCAGTCTGGAATAACGGATAAACTCCGATCGGTAATTCACTGTCCAGGTCTGGCCTCCGTCAAGTGTGCGCAATATGCAGCCGGTCATTTCATCAAAGCTGTCGCCGCAGTTCACCACAGTGGGACACGCAATGGCGGCAAAACCGTTGTTGGCGTCAAGAAAATGAACGGCCTGTGTCTGAGCCAGCCCTGCGTACGGATAAATGTTAGTCAGAATGAATTTCTGAGTCCAGGAATTTCCGTTGTCGGCACTCATCAGAACAGAGCCGTTTTTGCCTCCTGCAAACCAATTCCCGTCAGGGTTTCTGTAAAGACAATACAGCGTCTGCGTTACGGTGCTGAGCAGCGTCCAGTTTGAACCGAGGTCATCCGAAACACGGATTTCATTTCCGAAAATTCCGATCAGCGAGTTTTCATCGTAATTCTGAATATCAGTTGCATTCAGGGTGCTGTTGATGGTCCAGTTCAGTCCGCCATTCTGGCTTACCCTGATGCCATCGGTACCAAATGCGTATAGGGTGTCTTCGTTCATCACCCTGATTTTTCCAGGATTTCCGGCCATGTTGTACCATGACCATGAACCTCCGTATTGCTGACCTGACCCGAATTCCACATTCGACAGATAGTTGCGGAGTGCGTAGGATTTTTCACCCAATTGAACCGACGATAAAATATATCCATTCTGCGAATTTTGCATACTCCAGGTGAGTCCTGCATTTTTCGAAGTGAAAACATAGGTGTATTCCGTATTCAGTTTCAGACTGGCATAGGCCGAAACGGTGTCGCCTTTCACATACAGAAATCCGGTGCTGACTTCGCAGTATTCGCCCTGCAATGCCTGCGGCACATTGCTGTACGGGCGCTGGATGAGCAATCGTTTGCTCCAGTTGCTTTGTGCTTCATTCAGTTCGAATTCATTGTCGGGCAAATCGTCATTGTCTCTGCACGACGTTGCAGAAAGCAGTGCCAGAGCCAGTACCGAAAGAAAAAATATTTTTTTCATGACTGAAATGTTGCCAGGATCCCCCTGATTTTATTCACTTTTTCATTGAGCAATGCTGTGGTTTTGGCTTCCACCAGCAGACGCAGATAGGGCTCTGTGTTCGATGGCCGGATGTTGTACCACCAATCGGGAAATTCAACCCGGTAGCCGTCGAAATCGAGAAACAGAGTGGGAGAGGCCTCCGACTCGAAATGATTTTTCACCGCATCCATGGCCTTTTGTTTTTCAGCGATGCGAAAATTGATTTCACCGGAGTTCTCGTATTTGCGGATGCGGCCTACAACAGCTGATGCAGTCAGTCCTTCGCGCTTGAATTGCGCAAACAGATTTATGATCAGAATGGACGCCAGCATGCCGGAATCGCTGTAATAAAAGTCCTTGAAATAATAATGTCCGGCCAGCTCGCCGCCATAGATTCCATCGATTTCACGCAGCATGTTGGCTGCATAGGCACGTCCCACACGCCAGATTTTCATCTCGGCACCCATTGGAACCAGATATTCGGCCACTGATTTCGATGTGCGTATATCCTGAATCACTTTTCCCTTCAATCCTTTTTCTTCAAGAAAATAATGTCCGAGCAGACCTATTAGCAAATCAGGCGGAATGAAGGTTCCAAGCTCATCGGTAAACATCACGCGGTCGGCATCGCCGTCGAAAATAACGCCCAGATCGGCACCGGTTTCCTGCACTTTCTGTTGCAGCTGAACTATGTTTTTCATGTCGAGCGGATTGGGCTCGTGGTTCGGAAATCGGCCATCGGGCTCATCAAACAGATAGATTGGGTGCGATCCGTAAATATCTTTCACCATGATCGAAGACATGCCGTTGCTGCAGTCCATCACGATTTTCAGATTGCTGATGTCTTTTTTATAAGGCAACATGAATGCAACATATTCTTTCAGAAAGTTAAAGCTGATCACGTTTCCAGGTGTTCCGGAAGGAGCAGGAACCTCTTTTATTTTTTGTTCAAGCATGTTCAGTCCGTTGTCATATCCCACAGGAATAGCGTTGGCGACCGATATCTTGAGTCCGTTGTATTCCGCCGGATTGTGGCTGGCGGTAATCATCACCGAAGCCTCAAATCCAAATTTCGCGGTGCCAAAGTAAACCATCGGTGTGGTGCACAGACCTGCATCCGACACTTCGCAGCCCGCATCGGTCAATCCCTTCAGTAATTGCCTGTGTATTTCGGGCGACGAGTCGCGCACGTCGCGCCCCACCAGCCAGCGTTTTGCACCGAGAACCGAAGGCAGAAAAAAGCCCATCCTGTACACATCTTCCGCATTGAAATCCTTTCCGTAAACCCCACGGATGTCGTAGGCATGAAATGCTCCCATTGTATTTTTTATTTCAAAGATAAGCAATAATTGACGAAATGCAACAATGCTGTTTGCTGAACCAGGGTCAACGCATTAAAACATTCAAAAAACCACATGAACCGTAGTTACACAGAGTTCCGCAGAGGTATCACAGTGTTTATTCGCTCATTAAATTTTTTTACAGGTGCTCATGAGCTCGCACCGCTGGTGCTCGGTTCACAGAGTAACGAAAAAACAAAAGCCGATTGAAAATTACACAACGCAGTTGTG
>CAZJOL010000203.1:0-5203 GCA_964547605.1 uncultured Bacteroidaceae bacterium
TGCTCAATTTACGAGGGGTACAAAATTGCCAAAAAGATATGTGCATAGACAAGGGACTCGCTCCGGGATCTCATGGAAAACCTTCGAAGCTTAACAAATTCTCTATTCGGTGATTCAACAGTTGGACAGACAAAATAATATATAGTCAGCTTTTCATGACATCTAAATGTATATTTTCCAATGAAAACAGAACAATCAGTTGACATTTATTTGTTGTTTTTGGAATTTGCTTGATTGAGGCAAATTCTTGAAATATACTGTATCGCTGTTTGCGTCAACATAGAATTCCGGTATGTTTGAGTCTTTAAGAAAATATGTTCCGTCTGCATAGACACTGTGGCCAAACCCACAATCACAACTATTTTCATCGGTTATCACAATGATTTTCCCACTGCTGAAAAGGAACGTAAGTTCGCAATCTAATACATCCCAAATAGCATTAAATTTTCCAATATTTTTTTCTATCGTAATTACACCATCTATAGAACCAAGATTATATGAAGGAGGCCCCACACATTTATAAAGATAGAACATGACACTAGTGTCAGTCAATGGATAAATTCTTAAATCTCCATTTGGGCCACTTTCCGGATTATCGCCGTAAGAATATACTCCGGAGTATTTAGCAGAGTATAGTTGTGCAATTTTCTCATTGTCAAACCCTGGTGAATAAATAATTGAAGGAATGATATAGTCAGACAATAAATCCACTTTAGTACTTCTTGAAACGCTTGATTCTGCTTTCATCTCTATCTTTTTCGCACAACCCGAAAATTGAACCATGCCAGCCAGGACAACGCTTATCAGTAAAAGTGATCTTGTTTTTTCATTAAACTTCATGTGATAACAGATTTATAGAACAATATTAAGAAAAATTGAGAGAATAGTCATTTTGATAATATCAATAGTAATAGCACATCACTTTCGGCTCCTTGTTTTTCCGGTTGGATTTTTTATCATCCTGCGAGTTGTTTTCATCTTTGGCTGGCTTGCGGAATGCGGCGCAGGATGAGAGCAGAAAAAGAACGACAAGACCAAGAATGATACGGGGACGCAGGCTATTGCTGAAGCCCTTCCTGTGATTTTGATGTGAAAGATATTTCATGCTATTATTTTCTCGAATACAATCCCACCAACGCTCCCTGAGCCAGAATATGTCCTTTCATGGCATCTTCGATTTCCTTTTTGGTGGCGCCGTTTTTCAGCGGCAACATGCAATCGAGGGCGTAGAGCTTGAAATGATAATGATGTGTTCCCGAAGGCGGGCAGGGGCCTCCGTAGTGTGTTTTCCCGAAATCATTCTTTCCGTACTGTGCCCCTGCAATGCTGTCGGCGCCTTCGGCAATGGATTGTGTTTCTGCCGGAATGTTGAATACAAGCCAGTGTACCCAGGTTTTCGAGGGCGCATCGGGATCATCGCAGATGAGGGCAAATGATTGGGTGTTCTCCGGTCCGTTTGTCCACGACAGCTGCGGCGAAACATTGGCGCCGTCGCAGGTGTAGCGCGATGGAATCAGACTGTCGTTTTTAAAAGCAGTGCTTGTGACGCTTATTTCCATGGTTTTGCTGTTTGAACAATTGATGAACAGGGCAACGATAATTGCAAGCTGAAACAGAACAGGAATTTTTTTCATGTTGATTGTTGACAGTAATACAAATATATGAAATTACTGATTGAATAGTGCCAATTCAGGTGGATAATTTATCCGGATCTTTTGTAAATTCTCATGGACACTAGCATTTTCAAGAGTCTCAGTATCTTTGTTTTAAGACATCTTCTTTCCATTAAACCATTCTAATCATTGAATTAAAAAATCCGGACTGAATTTGTGAATCAGTCCGGAATGATGTATTTGGCAATAAGTCAACGAAATTACCTTATCAGTGTTTTTTATTTCAATACTGATTAAGAATGCACGATTCGGCAATGCGGGTATTGGTCTGGATGGAACAGAGATTTCCAAGAATGGTAATCAGACTGGCGTTCAGCGGAAACTGCCTGAATTCCCATGAGTCGGTTTCGCCCGGATTGACAACGGATGGTTCTTCCTGTGTGCTCAGCATGGTATTGATCAGTTGCTGCAAATCCTTGTCAGCAGCGAGTTTGAGCAGGTATGTCCGGTAATCTTCAATCATTTTTCTCAACTCAGCGGCTTCTCCGTCGTTCAGATTTTTTCCATGCATAACCGATGTGGACGTATTGCTTTCGGTTCTGTTTATCACTTTGCTTATGTCAACACGGCCTGCAGCGTCGATTGCCGGAGAGTCCTCGCCATCGATGGTTTTGACAAGTAGTGTTTTTATAGTTTCGATTTTACTGCATACGGCATCGGTCTGTTGCTTCAGCCCGGCCACGTCAGATGATACGACGGTGCTGTCAGTTCCGGCCACAGACTTGTAATCCGCTGCATTTTTCTGCTCGTAAATTTCTGAAGCAGCAGAAAAATCATTGGCTGTTATAACCATTCCGTCGATGACATTTTTGCTGACATTCAATGCAAGCAGACTGCTGAAAACAGCAACATACACAAGCAAAAGCATGACTCCGATAAAGTTGAGGCTTTGCTTGGGTTCGTGTTTACGATTGTGATACAGAAATACCGGCAGATACAATGCAAAGGGCAGGGGAGTGGCTATTATCATCAGATATCCTGCTCCCGGCCAGTGAAATATTTTGAACATTGCTGCAATCAGAACGAGTGCAGAAGTTAGATATGCTGCAATATATAGTGCACCTTTTTCTTTTCCGTTGCTGCGGTAATTGTTGATGAGCGCCATGGGCAGCAATGCTGCAATAAACAGCACAAGCCCTGTCAGAATGAAAATATTGGCACCCGGAAAGTGGAGAAGCTTGCAAACAGTGCCGATGACAAACAGGTTGACCAGCACAACGCCTGATATATAAATGAACTTTTTCATGTCAGTTGTTATTTTGGAATTATTATTTTGTTTCCGTATGATCTTCTGTCAGGTGGCTGATCATGCTGTTTTCGGCCAGTACCACTTTGTATTCAAGTCCCGACAATGTGTTGAGTGCACCAATGGCAGGAATATTATAGAAGTAGTACATCACCCAGGACACATCTCCGCTTTCTTCCATCGATACTGACGAGGTGGACAACAGTTGTCTGATAAATTCCGCTTCGGACTCATCATTGCCAGCCGCGGCCAGCAGAAGGTTTCGGTACGATTCGGTTTTCATCTGCACATTGTACCCGACTCCGTAATTTCCGGTTTCTCCGCAAAAGTATTTTGATGGAATAACCACGTCGAATTTATTTTGTAAAAGATAATAATCATCTGACATTGATTCAGCCTCGCTTACCGGGATTTCATCGAGCATTGAAACCAGGGTTGCTTTTACAGTTTTGATATATGCAATGATTTCTTTGGAGCTTTGATGAATTTTACTGATTGAATTCACATATGCGGTGTCGGCTGTGGAATCCGCTGCTGCTGCGGTGATCAGAGAAGTGTTGTATTTCATGAATAAATCAGTTCCGCTGTTGTATGTAATGGACGGCTGAACGAAATCCTTGTACACGCTTCGTGAAATATTCAGTGCCAGCAGCATGTTGAAGAGATTGAAAAGAATTACGGCCATGCACAGATATATGAAACCACCTTTGACAAATGAACTTTCTCTGAATGCATGGTACGTGTACAATGGCAGCCAGACAAGGCTGAGCGTAAGTGATCCGACAAACAGTTCGAATGCGGCGCCGGGCCAGTGAAAAAATTTGCTGCAGACTCCGATTAGAATAACGGCAAGTGATGCGGCTCCCACAATGTTTGTCCGTCTCATGGCCTTGCTTTCGGTTGTGCTGATTTTGAAAACAACAAGGGATGGAATCAACACAAAAATGAACAGCACAAATCCAATCAGCAGCAAAATGTTCGCCCCCGGATAATGCTGAAGTTTAAACAGAATTCCAATCATCAGCGCAATGCCACTGATGAGTGCAACAGGATAAATGAGTCCGCCGCCTTTGATTTTGTATTCGCGCCTCATGACCGAAATGGCAGAGGGATAAAATACGAATGCAAGCAGTGCAAACCCGAGAAGAAACATGACGCCGGCTCCCGGCCAGTGCATCACTTTGAATACGGATGCCAGTGCAACCATAATCAAACTGATGAGTGCAAAAACTTTCATTGTTGTTTTCATGTTGCGGTATTTTTTGTCAATTAGTAATAATGTGTTTTCTTCTACTTTTTTAATGTTGTTTGTGTCTCCGATCTGTAGTCTGGCTTTTTTGAAGGCATCGTCAAAGCTCAGTCCAGACTCGCATTCTGCTTCAATCATGCAGCAGATGTGATCAATCAGATCATCGGCCAGATGTGAGAACGCAATTTGCTCTGATTTGACAAGGCGCTCTATCTGACACACCTGGTTGAACGTCAGGCCTTGCATAGCGCTGGATCTGGTTTTGGATTGATCATGGTGCGCAGCGTATTGATGAAATCTTCAAGTTCCTTCACCTTTTCTTTGGCGGTCGACTGGCCTGTTTTCGTCAGGCTGTAGTAGATGCGGTTGCGGTTGTTCACAATTTCGGATTCTGTTTTCACCAGCCCGTCCGTTTCCAGTTTGTGCAGAATCGGATACAGCGCTCCGAATGTGAGTTTGATTTTTCCTTCGGATAATTCTTCCACCCTTTGGGTGATTTCGTATCCGTACATTCGTTTCTGATCGGCCAGCATTTTCAGAACGATTGATTTTAAGGAGCCTTTCAGCAGATCACTTGGTACCATGTTTCAGATTTTTATTATGAAAGAAACTTATATATCGCAAAAGTACAATATAAAAACACCAAATGGCAAATAAATATTGTTTTTTTGTGAAAAATATTTTTGATTTTAACACAACTGGCAGAAAAACAGCTGAATAGATGTCTTGAAAAGTTGGTGCTTCCTATTGCAGAAATGTCAGCACATTATATATTGGCAATGTGAGTTGTAACTTTTGTTTCAAGCATTTGTGTTTGTTCTTTTCATTTCTCGCTCCTGTGGCGCTTAATACTTGTGCTGGGCGTAGTCATTAATATGAAATCTGTTGAGGCTGTTTCAAAATTGTCAGTTGTTACGACATTCCACCGTTCCGGCCAAAATTAACCCTCGAAGAGTTCGGAACTCTTCGAGGGTTTTCTAAACAGGCCGGAACATGGAACCGTCGTAACAACTGCAAAAACAACGGTTCCATGTC
>CAZJOL010000204.1:0-5193 GCA_964547605.1 uncultured Bacteroidaceae bacterium
GTCCTGACATTTGCTGTTTGCATATTTTTTTCTGAGCTGCCGTATGAGATCCGGGATAAAGCACTTTCTCCACCTGCGGATGTTTTTGAAGAAAATCTATGACTTGTTTTGCGGTGTTGCTGATGTGATTCATGCGAACCGGCAAGGTGCGTAATCCGCGCAGGGTGAGCCATGCATTGAAAGGACTCATGATGGCGCCGAAAGCCAGAAACTCATTGTTGAACAACTGTGAATACATGTCCTCGCGGCAAATTGCCACACCGCCGACTGCATCACTGTGACCACTGATGTATTTAGTAGTACTGTGAAGGACAACATCAACACCCATCTCCAGAGGGCGTTGCAATAAGGGAGTAGAATAACTGTTGTCAAGCATCACTTTTGCGCCAACGCGATGTGCGGCCTCGCACACAGCTTTGATGTCAATCACTTCAAATGTTTTTGTCAGAGGGCTTTCGATGTACACCAGATTGGTTTCCGGCCGGATGTGGTCAATGATTTCGCAGCCAGGCACAATCTCAGAATCAACGCCATAATGTGGCAGCATTTCCCTGAAAATCTTATCTGTCCATGAATACGCCCCTTCGATGCAGAGTGCGTGTTTGCCGGCGCGGGCAACCGACAGGATGGCAGTGGAGATGGCTCCCATGCCCGAAGAGAACAGAAGTGCCCTGCCGCCTTCCAATGCGCCGAGTTTGTCAGCCAGCGTATTCAGTGTGGGATTATTGCCCCTGCTGTAGACGAGACCATGTTCTTCGTCGGACAATGCCTCGCGAAACAAATCCACATTGCGAAAGCGAAAATTACTGGTCTGAAAAATCGCAGGTGTAATCGGGTCGTTGGCCTCTTCGGACAGCAAATTCAGGATAAAATCAATCTTTTTCAATTTTTTTTCTGGTTTTTTTGGTCAAATGTAAAAAAATCGCTGTATATTTGCACTTTCTTTTGAAAAAGCAAAATTCCAGGCCATGAATAAGGGAGAACTGATAAAATTCGTAGAGAACAAACTCATTGAGAGTAAGCAATTTCCGATGTTTAAATCGGGAGATACTGTCACCATTAAGTACAAAATTACTGAGGGAAACAAAGAGCGTATCCAGGCTTTTCAGGGTATCGTTCTTCAGATTTCGGGCAAAGGCGCCAACAAAACCTTCACTGTTCGCAAGATTTCGAACAACGTTGGTGTTGAGCGTATTTTCCCTTTCTCAAGTCCTTTTATTGATGGTATTGATGTGAACAAACACGGCGTTGTCCGTCGTTCACGCATTTTCTACCTGCGCGAACTGCGCGGAAAGAAAGCCCGTATCAAGGAAAAGAAATACTAAGATATTTTTGCGCTTTGCAAAAAGCCGGCTTCTGCCGGCTTTTTTTGTTGCTTTTCACAATTACATTTCACGGATTTCAAATCCGCGCCATGTAAAAATACTATTGAATGTTCCGGTCACGCGTCAGGAGACGCGCGCCCAATTACAGAGTGTAAACGAAGTGCGAGAGAAAAATCCAGCTTATAGTATTAAGGGGCTAAGAATCCGTACCATCTTTAAGCGTAAAACGTTAAGCTTTTCCATGCAATGTGCGTTGTGCATTGTGCCATGACGACCTCTCTGCATCGAGGCGCGAAGCGACACGATCTGAGTGCGTCGTTTGTACATTACTTTGTGCACAGTGCATTGCGCGATGCAGGCCCCAACTACTTCACTCCAATACGCATCACTTCAAATCCGGTCGGACGATAAATCACTGCATCAGCGGCCGAAGTGGAGAAATCGATTTTCAATTCCTGACCAGGCTTCATCTGTGTGATTTCAATACGTGTTTCTCCGGCCAGCAAATAATAATTGTTAACGGTGTATGATGGAATACCTGTATTTCCAACCAATGTCAAAGAAACATCGTTGCCGCTTACGGTCACATCTTTTACAATAATGGGTGAACTGATGTCCTTCATTACATAATATGATGGCTTTGGATTCAGCTTGACATCGCATATTCCGTGAATCCGTTGCGGATAGTGATAGGTCGAGTCCTCGCCGAAATGCGTGCGGTAATCGTTCAGACAAAAATAAATGGCTCCTGCAACATAATCCTTGCTGCCATAGATTTTAATCTGCTCCTTCATTTCCATGGCGCGGCGCTCATCGCCACCCTTGAATTTCGGCTCACATATTCCCCACTCCGAAATGGTAATGGGCTTTTCCGGATACATTCCATGAATCCTGTCGAGTGCAACAGGTATTGAATCGAGATTGAATCCGTACCATGTGGTGTTGTATTCATTGTACATAATCATGTCGTAGCGCGGGGATGCATCAGGTAAAATATTATTTGGTCCCGGCACATCCCAGTGAACAGCATTCGAAATATAGGCCACCAGCCGCGAATTGTCAATCTTACGGGTATGCTGCTCCATGGCATCCAAGCCTTTGATGTTCACTTCTTCGTGGCTCGAAAGTTCGTTTCCAAGCCCCCAGACAATAATGCTCGGGTGGTTGTAATGCGCATCGATCATTTCATCGAGCTGTTGCAATGCCACCGGAAGCAATGAATCATTGAGATGCGGTTCCCAGCCCCAGAGCGGCACTTCTTCCATTACCATAATACCGTTGCGGTCGCACCAGTCGAAAAACTTTTCGCTTTGCTGCCAGTGACTGCGGGCAAAAACACAATTAGCATTCTTCATCAGCGTGAGGCCCTTAATCAGATTCTCATCCGTCTGCGCAAGTCCGTGTTCCATATCCTCGCCGACAGCCCATTCCATGCCCATAAGCCGCATGGGTTCGCCATTCAGCACATACCGGTTGTTTTCGATTTTTATGCTGCGGAATCCAAACACGGTATGCAATTCATCCTTAGGTGTTTTTCCTTCAAACATGGTAATGTCGATGCGATACAAATTCGGTGAATCGAAATGCCAGCGGTTTACTTTTTTCAGATTGATTGTACTCAGAAAACGGCCATTGCTGAACTTGCCCTTCAGCGTTCCTTTGTAAACAACATTACTGGTTTTTTGATTCTCTTCGGTGATTACCGCCTTGAACCACGTCTTGCTGCCATTGATTTTCGAAAAGTCAAAAAAAGGAATTGCGATTTCAGCGCGGCCGCCGTTTCCTGCCGGAATGCCGTTCACATGAATGGTGCGCATGGCCTGCGGTTCCGTGAAAAAGAGATTCACACTGCGAATGATTCCGCCATCATGCGACCAGTCAAAGCTTTTCATATAAGGAATGCTGTTTTTCGATGGCTCATTGTTGGTGTAAACCGTCACTGTGTTTTCGCCCGGCTGAATGTATGGAGTAATATCGATAGTAAAAGGTGTGTAACCTGAGCCAAAATGCTCGCCTGCTTTTTTGCCATTGATCCATATGATTGCATCGTGGTTCACCGCTTCAAACCGCATGTGTACCGTTTTCTTCATCTGGTTCTGTGTAATCTGAAATTTGCGGTCATACCATCCGGCACCCCAGTATAAATAGTAACCCTCATTGGTATTGAAAGTGTGTGGAACAATGGCAGGCCGCTTGCCACGCGGTGGCAGGCCTTTTTCGCCCCACCCCAGCCGCAGTCCTCTGGTGTCGGGATCAACGACAAAATTCCACTCGCCATCAAGTGACACAACATCTCTGTTCTGTGCACCTAAAAAAGAAGCATTCATAAAAAAACAGGCGCTGAGAAATATCAGACCGGAAATAATTTGTTTCATATCCTTACGATTGAATAAATTCCTGACAGCAAACCTACATTTTTTTTCAATATTGAACCTATGGTAAATAAAAATGGCTGCCCGTTTTTTTGACGAACAGCCCATTGATCAACTTTTTTTATTTCATTTTCCCGATTCCGGGAGTTGCTCTTTCAGTTTCTCAACTTCCATCAAACGCAGATTCAGTTCGTTGATGTAGGTTCTTTCTTTCTTGAGCATATGATCTTTATAAGCTTTGTTTGCCCATTCAAGTGCAATGTTGAGTTCGCCTTCCATTTCGGCTGCCAGAGCCATATTGTGACAGGCGCAACCTGCAATTTTATGATCAGGACTCTTGGCCGACTGCGACCAGAGAACAACCGCTTCTTTCCAGTTGTTTACTTTCACAAATCTCTTTGCGCTTTTCAGACGATCGTCACCTTTTTTATAATAGTAGCGCGAAACGCGCACCCAGTTGGGTGAAATGCGTACACCCATCATTTCGCCTGCAAAATATCCGGCATCATTAATTGCTCCCCGTTTCTAAGGCAGTTTGCGTAATGCATCTTCAGGTGTTGTCCCAACAGCATTCCATCCTTTGTCGTCATAAAAAACATCCTGGTCAATGATTTTTTTATTCACGTTGTCATAAATGCGCCATCCGGCATTCACCCTGATGTTCAGGTCTTCGAGAAACTCGGTGACCATGACATTTTCACCATTGACTGAGCGTTCAACCTGACGGGTGCGTGAAGTGCGGCGGATATCGCTGTCGAAAGTCTCCAGCGATACGATGGCATCGACATTATATTTTTTGCATAGAGCATCGACTTCGGCCCATGACAGCGGAGTCGGAAATTCCTTTGTACCAGTGCCGCGCAGGTCTTCGCCTTCCATCAGTTGGGCTTTGAAGCGTGGATTGGTGTTCACTTTAAATGCAAGGCCTTTACATACATTATAAGAACCTTCGCGATCTGCAGCAATGGACTCACCGGTGATGAAACCTTCGAGGAAGTTTGACCAGCCTTCGCCCTTGGCAGGAAGACTGCGGTTGAGAACGCCAATGGTCTGAATGTGCTGTGGAACAGTAATCTGTGCCGGTACCAGCACATTGGTTTATACAGCTGCTGTCTTGCATGAATAGAGCGAAACAACGATGACTGCAAGCAGTAAAAGTTTAAATGTTTTCATTGGTTTGTGATTTTTTGTGGCCAGTCCAAAATTATACCATTTTTGTTAATTACATTGAATAATAATATTGAATTATTAGTAAAATATCCCTGCCTCAACCAACAATAAAGATATTTCAAATTTTGATCGGATATTTCATTGATAAAACAATACAATTCTGGCTCAAAAATCATTCTTCGCTTTCGATCAGTGTCGTTTTGTGAGAAAACTGAAAAATGACAGGAAATTTTTTATTTAGTTGTTTTTCAGTGCTGTATTATAATTCATGTGCAAACACTTATCAAAAACTGGTACATCTTGTCATATTATTCTTATTACATATC
>CAZJOL010000205.1:0-5138 GCA_964547605.1 uncultured Bacteroidaceae bacterium
GTAAAATGTAGTTTGAACCTTACAATCCATAAACGGCAACCCTTTGCCACCAACTCATTAAATTGGTGCCTGAAACAGTGCCGCTTTCAGATGCATCCTGAACCGAAACCCAGTAATAGTTTGGTGTTGAAGGCGATCCTGGTTTCACTTCAACAACAGGTATGGTATAAGTATACAGGTATAACCTTGAGAAGTCATTACCGGTAAGCATGTCTTTCATACAATCGCCCGAAAGCCATTGCGTTTCCGGAATAACATAGAATTCATATGGCAATCTGCCCCCGCTGGCAGTAATGACCAGTATTGCCAGCTCTTCGGAACTGTGAGGGCTGATTGAATCAGGGACTGAAAATGTCAAAAGCTTTTCCCTTTTTGGATACGTTTCTTTGTCCGAGCAGGCATTGATGCCAGAAAGCGTAAAGATGTACAGGACAAAGAGAAATCTTGTGCAGCATGCAATCTTCCTTTTCATGGTTTTGGTTTTTATTATTGGTTATTGGACCGAAACATTTTTTCCGTTGTTTTTTTACAAGGCATTTTCTGACATTTTATGGGAAGCACATATTTAGTATCTAAGATAATACAAAATAAACCTTTAATGTGTAAATAAGCTTAATTAAAAGAAGAATTAACAAAACATGTCGTTGGTTGTGCCTGCTGTAACAGAGTTTGAACAGAAGCTGATTGACCTCGAAGCAAAACTCGACACCATTTCACACAAGCCCTACCGCGCGTTTGTGCAGGTCGGTGCCTATCGGTATGTAAAAACCATTGATGAATTCAAACATCGTTTTCCGGCATTTGATACGACGGCATTGCGCATGGAATATGAGATTATGAAGGTATTGCCACCTGATACTGTCTATAAATTCATGATTGATCAGACCTACATAACCTTGCGCGAAGCAGCATTACGACAACAAGTGGCGCTGAAGCAACAGGCCGATAAAATCAATTTGTACGAATCTCCGGTTGATGCTTTTATTGCCGTATATGATGCGCGCAATGTGCGAATTGTAATCTTCTTCAATCTTGAGAAAAAAGAATACAAAATCCTCGTGGGGGATGAGGTTGTGTATTTCTAGTGTAGAGTTGTTGCAAACTCTGAATCAGCATAAATCGCAGATCTGCCTGACTGCCTGTTGCAGTTAAAATTGCAGACAGGTGAATACTGATTCGCATGTGCGTTCATAAGAACTGCTGAGGGTGCAAAATTTTTCGCGGAGACCTGTCTGCAACAGGCAGGTTTGCGAAAATTCGCGGAGGAATAGTGGAGAAGTTTCGTCGGTTTTCCAGGAGATCCCGGCTCTGCACAAGCTGTCTGCAAAGCGATAGCTGACTCCTGCTCCGGCCGGGAACTTAGAAGTCAAAAGTTATCAGGTTCTTAAAGCTGAAAGGCACTTCAAGAGTTTTCGTGTCTTAGGGACTTAGTGGCAACTTCAAAATCCGCGTCTACATATCCAGCTTATCCAGCAGGTCGTCGCTGACGAGATTCGGTAACGTGACAATCAGTCCGGGATTGGCTTCCATGGCGCGTTTGATGGCGAAGGTAGCATGTGGATTACGTGCCCAGTTGCGGCGTGAAATACCATTATTCACATCCCACAAAAGCATGTTCTTCAATCTGCGATCGGCATCAGCACTGCCGTCGAGCACCATGCCAAAACCGCCGTTGATTACTTCGCCCCAGCCAACACCGCCGCCGTTGTGCAGCGAAATCCAGGTAGCGCCCCGGAATCCGTCACCGGCAAAATTCTGTACAGCCATGTCGGCCGTAAAACTTGAGCCGTCGTAAATATTCGAAGTCTCGCGGAACGGGCTGTCAGTACCGGATACATCGTGGTGGTCACGACCGAGAACGATGGGCGCTGAAATTTTTCCATCTTTGATGGCGTTGTTGAATGCTTCGGCAATTTTGATGCGGCCATCGGCATCGGCGTACAGAATGCGGGCCTGCGAGCCAACAACGAGTTTGTTTTTCTGTGCTTCGCGGATCCAGTGAATGTTGTCACGCATCTGCTGACTGATTTCGTCAGGTGAAGTGGCGGCCATATTTTCAAGTACATCGGCAGCAATGTTGTCAGAAAGTTCGAGATCTTCTGGTTTCCCAGAGGTACATACCCAACGGAATGGACCGAAGCCGAAATCGAAACACATTGGACCCATGATGTCCTGAACATAGCTCGGGTAGCGGAAAGTGCCGTCCTCTTTCATGATGTCGGCTCCGGCACGCGAGGCCTCGAGCAGAAATGCGTTGCCGTAATCGAAGAAATAGGTTCCGCGTTCGCTGTGCTTATTGATAATGTCAGCCTGACGTCGCAGACTTTCATATACTTTTTCTTTGAACAATTCGGGCTGCTCCGCCATCATAACATTCGATTCTTCGAAGCTCATTCCGGCAGGGTAGTAACCGCCTGCAAACGGGTTGTGGAGCGATGTCTGATCGGATCCGATTTGAACAAAAATGTTTTCCTTATACAGATGTTCCCACAGATCAACAATGTTTCCGACATAGGCAATTGAAAGAGCTTCTTTGTTCTTTACCGCTTCGGCAGTGCGTTTTGTGAGTGCATTGAGATCGGAAAATATTTCATCAACCCAGCCCTGATCGTATCTTTTGTGTGCTGCAGCCGGATTCACTTCGGCTACAATGCCCACTACGCCTGCAATTTTGGCAGCTTTTGGCTGAGCGCCCGACATGCCGCCGAGTCCGGAGCTGACGAAAATCATTCCGCCCAGACCTTCGCCTTTGGCAGCTTTCATGCGGCCTGCGTTAAGTACGGTAATGGTCGTTCCGTGAACAATTCCCTGAGGTCCGATGTACATATACGAGCCTGCTGTCATCTGCCCGTATTGCGAAACACCCATGGCATTCATGCGTTCGTAGTCGTCGCGCGAGCTGTAGTTGGGAATTACCATTCCATTGGTGACGACCACACGCGGAGCATCTTTGTGACTTGGATACACGCCCATCGGGTGGCCGCTGTACATCGACAATGTCTGCTCGTCGGTCATATTGGCCAGATACTGCATGGTGAGCAGATACTGCGCCCAATTCATAAAAACAGCGCCGTTGCCACCATAGGTAATCAGTTCTTCGGGATGCTGTGCCACAGCGGGATCCAGATTATTCTGAATCATGAGCATGATGGCTGCTGCCTGCCGCGATTTTGCAGGATATGCATCAATGGGCCGCGCATACATCTCATAGTCCGGTTTGAAGCGGTACATGTAGATGCGGCCGTATTTTTTCAGTTCTTCGGCAAATTCGGGAGCCAGCGTTGCGTGCCAGCTTTCGGGAAAATAGCGCAGGGCATTGCGGATGGCTAATTGTTTTTCTTTTTTGGTAAGAATGTCCTTACGCTTGGGGGCGTGATTGGCATTGGGGTTATACGGTTTCGGAGCAGGCAGTTCAGCCGGAATGCCGGCCAGAATTGCTTTTTTGAAATCTTCAGCAGTCATGGAATTGTGTTTTGTTGGACAAAATTAGAAAAAACAATCGAATTTCCTTTCCTTTAAAATTGTTAAGGAAGATCAATCTGACCGTAACAGGAAATAGAATTTTGCAATCAGCTGATCATTGTGCTGCAGCCTCTGATTACACTGAAATCAATTCTGCCGGTAATTTCAAATGACCCGTCTTCATGAAGGATTCCGCTGTCATCGGTGGCCAGAAAGGGGCATGAATACATGTTTGCAAGGTCGATGATATTGATGGCACCGCTTGTTTTATTTTGTGGAGGCGACAAAGGATCATTGATGTCGCGCAGCAGAACCTGCATCCAGGGCGGACATCGAAACACTCCGTCTGCTTTTGAGTAAGCCTGACTGAGCAGTTCCGTCATGCCGTATTCGCTGTGAATGGTGGGAACACCGAAAGATTTTTGTAGTATTGAATGAAGTTCACTTCGCGACAGTTCTTTACGCCGGCCTTTCATACCGCCGGTTTCCATCACAATCAGGTCAGGAAATTCCAATTTGTATTTTTCGGAAAAATCAACCAACGCGTGTGTGACACCAATAAGCAGCGTTTTCTGATTTTTATTTTTCAGCGCATTAAGCGTCGAATACAGCTTTTCGTGATCGTGTAAATAAAAACCTGAATCAACATTGTCGCTGCCTTTAATCCAATGATCGACCATGTACACCAGCGATGAATGCTGACGCTCGAGATATCCGGGTAGCAAGGCAAGTACTGCATAATCTTCGATGTTGCCAAAAAAGCTTTTAAAGCAGTTCATCGCGGAGGCCAGATACAGAGCCGGGTCTGCAATATAATGCCGACCACTTTCGGCCGCTGATGTGCCGCTGGTTTCGAAAAACAATTCAGCGGAGACACCGTCCGGAAGTATTTTGTTAAAGCGAAACAGGTTCACCGGCAGACAAGGAATTTGCTGCAAAGAGTGAACATTTCCCGGTGTCTTTCCGGTGCTGTCACAAAAGGATTTATACACACTGTTGTGCTTATAATGCCAGGCGAAAAGTCTTAGCGCAGCACTTTCAAATTCCGCAGAAGCTTGAATGCTGAAAATGGAACCGGATAATTTTTCGGGGCCTGTCATCGTTAATTTTCGTACCTTAGTGCAAATTTTCAGAAAGTGCGTTCAAAGTTACAAATATTCCTGCTGACGGCAATTACTGTAATTGCGCTTTACAGTTGTATTGAACGTCGTGAATATCCAATCGAGCCTGCCATTACATTTAAAAGTTTTGCAACCATACAGAGTGTGGCTGATCATGACAGCATAGGATTGCTCACCATTAAATTCACCGACGGCGACGGTGATGTAGGCCTGGCGCAGTCTGACACGCTTGCGCCGTTTAATCCCGGCAGCGAATTTTATTACAATTTCTTCATCACTTTTTCACAGAAAATCGGCAACGACTTTCAGGAAATCACAACGCCATACAACAGCCGCATCCCGGATGTGAATCCTGAGCATATTGACAAGGATCTGGTTGGTGATATCACCATCGAAATCGATTTGAATATTTTATCATTGGTTCTGACAAGCGAAACCATAATGATGAAAGCATATATGGTTGATCGCGCGTTGAATGAGAGCAACACGATTGAAACGCCGGCGCTGACGTTGGATTTGCCTTAACGCATGCGGCTTGCGGCATAAGGCATGCGG
>CAZJOL010000206.1:0-5127 GCA_964547605.1 uncultured Bacteroidaceae bacterium
ATTATTTCGTTGTTTTTCAGTGCTGTATTATAATTCATGGGCAAACACTTATCAAAAACTGGTACATCTTGTCATATTATTCTTATTACATATCTAAGAGTGAACATCTATAATTATATTTGCTGTAGTTTTCAAAAATTAAAACGAGTATATTAAAACCACATCCAAATGAAAAAAACCGGACTCTTTATCGCAATGCTGTTTGCGATTGTTATTTCAGTCAATGCCCAGGTGGCGCTTGACGAAAACTTTGACGCCGTTGCAGACGGCGGAATGCCAACTGGCTGGACCGTATTCAATGTTGACGGCCTGACACCAAACTCAGCTGTAAGCTGGGTAACCGATGCCTGGGTATGCTATGCAAAAACAGGACTTTCAATTGAATCAAAATGTGCATGGTCAACTTCATGGTACAGCTCACCTGGTACATCCAATGACTATATGTTCACACCGGTAATCACAGTTCCGGCAACAAACCCGGTTTTGCAGTATCTGGTTGTTGCACAGGATCCTGATTTTCTCGATGGTTATCAGTTGCTCATTATGACAACTGCCCCGACCAGCGGAAACATCGCTTCTGCAACTGTTCTGAACACCTATACAGCTGCTGAAGAAATCCCGACCACAAAGTACATTGATTTGACTGCATACGCAGGACAGTCAGTGTATATTGGCTGGAGAAACAATTCAAACGATAAGTTTTTGCTTGCCGTTGACGATGTTAAAGTGTCTTCATTTCCAGGTATTGATGCACAGGCTGTATCGATTAACAATTACAAATATTGTCTTGCAGGAAACAATAATATAACCGGAACAATCCGCAACAGTGGCTTTGATAACATCACTTCATATGATGTAACCTATACCATCGATGGTGGAGCTCCTTCTGCTGTTTATTCAGTAACCGGTGCCAACATTGCTCTTGGAGCAACAGCCAATTTCACTCATAATGTTCCGGCCAATCTTACTATTGGCAGCCACGTAATCGAAGTTACCATTGCAAATATCAATGGTGGAACCGACGCCAACACCACCGACAACGTTGTATCGAAAACTGTTACAGCCATTTCCTCAATCCCTGCCAAAAGGGTTGTTGGTGAAGAAGGCACAGGAACCTGGTGCGGCTGGTGCGTTCGCGGTATGGTGTTCATGGACCAAATGGCAAACGACTACCCAACAACATGGATCGGAATCGCTGTTCACAACGACGACCCCATGGTTGTTACGGCTTATGACGCTGCCATTGCTAACTATATTGGCGGATATCCTTCAGGTCTTATTAATCGTGCTGTAGAGTCTGACCCTTACGATTTCGAAGATGCTTATAACGCTATTATTACAAAAGTTACTCCTGTAGATGTTGCATTGGACAACATTTATTTCAACTACCTTACCCGTCAGATTTCATATGATGTTGTTGCTACTTTCTATGCTAACATGACAGCGGATTTTCGTATTAATGGCGTTGTTGTTGAAAACGATGTGACCGGAATTACTTCAGGTTATGATCAGACAAACTATTATGCAGATAATTATTATGGTCCGATGGGCGGTTTCGAATCTCTGCCAGATCCTGTTCCTGCTGCAAGTATGCATTATGATTTCGTTGCACGCGCGCTTCTGGGTGGTTGGGATGGAACCGCAGGAAGCATCCCCGCTTCGGTTGTTGACGGAACTTCTTATACTTATTCCTACACCTACACTTTACCTGCTGCTTACGATGAAACACAGATTGTTCTTGTAGGTATGGTCATTGATCAGACAACCGGTGAAATTCTCAACGCAGTTCAGGGCGACATCGTTCTCGGCGTAGAAGAAGCTCAGAACAGTGATGTGATTGTTTACCCCAACCCGACAAGTGGTGTACTTTATCTGTACAATTCAACCTTCGAAAAAGTTGAGGTTTATGATTCATTTGGGCAGCTGGTTATGGCAGAAACAAATACCGATCAGATTGATCTTTCTTCACTTGCAAACGGAAACTATTTCGTGAAAGCAATCAATAACGAGATTGTTATTACCAAACAGGTAATCGTCAGCAAATAAACAGCATTTTGTTGTTCAGAATAAGGCTGCCTGTTAAGGCGGCCTTATTTTTTGCCTTTGAATCAAAAAAACTCATCAACTCAAAACTATGTATTGAAAATCCATAGGTTATTTTGCGAATGAAATTCGCTTGAGTCGTCTAAAGACGATTAAAACTGTAAACTGAAAGTTCATTGAAATTATTCAAGAATGAAATTCTCATCCCCATTGGGATTATCTCGGTGATGCTCCAAATAATTATTCACCATCTCGTCCGTAATGTTTCCACTACTCAATGCCCCGTAACCGATTGCCCAGAAATGACCGCCCCAATTGAATTTCTTTAATTCTGAATACTCCTGCAGCAGCATTCGCGCACTGTGCCCCTTTATGCGTCAGACAATGTCACTCACTGACATTTGGGGCGAATAGTTCAGGTGCATATGAAATTGATCTGAACTTACCACGCCTTTAATGATTTGTATATCATTTGCGTTGCACATTTGCCGGATTATATCTCTGCATCTTAGCTGTATATCTCCATGTAGTGCTTAATATCGGTATTTTGTCACCCATACCAAATGAACACTCATATTATAAACACTATGCGTATCATATCGGTTCTTATTCATCTTGTCCGTTTTGCGCAAATTTGCAAAATTGAGTAGCAACTGAAAGTCTTGTGCTGAAGCACATAGTTAGGCTAGCGACCTGTGACAATCTATTTTTGATTTTCCTGTTTAAACCATTTTATGCTTCATTAGAAAATTTGTTGTGAAGAAATATTGGTTCAGAAATTTAACACCTGCACTATTCCATTCCAAAAAAAACGCGGCATTTCGTCCAATTTTGTACAATTTTCTTGACATCCCAGCATTATTATCGTATATTAGTTGCATATTTGCACAAAAAATAACAAGCCATGATTAAACAAATACTCGCTTTGCAATTTTTCCTGTTCACATGCTTTTCGATTGCTGTTGGACAGAATCTTACATTATCTCTTGGCTCTACCCCCCTTGCAAACAACGAAACTATTGAGATATGGGGTGATTCCGGGTTGTATACTGTAATTGAATCTCGTGTAAAAGTGAATAATATCGGTTCTTCATCCATTGATGTTTTGGTGAAGAAAACAGAAATCAGTACCATTGCCGGTTCTGAAAATTCTTTCTGCTGGGGTACCTGTTATCTTCCTGCAACTTTTGTATCCCCCAACCCGATTGCCATTCCAGGGGATTCATCCAATTCAGGTGGGTTTATTGGTGACTACAGACCAAAAGGACATCTGGGATCAACGACAATACGTTATACGTTTTTTAATAAACATAACTCCAGTGACTCGGTTGCCTTCATCGTTATTTACAGTGCCGGCGTAACAGCTATCAACGACAATCCCTCCGTGGTTGAATTCTCCAACGCCTATCCAAATCCGGCCAGCAACTTTGTTAATTTCAATTACAACCTGCAGGGCACAAGCTCAGCCGAATTTGTGATCACCGATCTGCTTGGCAGCGAGCTTTATCGCGCTGAACTGGAAAACGAAAACAACAAACTGATGATTGATGTTGCATCATTCAATGCCGGTGTATATTTCTATTCACTCCGCGTAGATGGAAAAATGCAGTTCACCCGCAAGCTGATTGTAAGACACTAAAAGTCAATAATGTATTTTTGAAAGACCGGATTTTTCCGGTCTTTTTTTTTGAAACTGGTTGGAGCCATCAGCACTCGACTCTTCCATGTCCTTCATTGCATTGCGGACTATTGAAGGTCGGTAGAAATCCAACATTCCATAGTTCAAGCAGCACCCGACATTTTGGCGTCCGCTTGACTTTTCAGAGCAAAGGAGCGGACACGGAATCGTCGGGTGCTGCGGGACAAGCTTATCCGACGATTCCAGGTCAGCAGGTCTTTTGTTGACCTGTTTGAGCTGACGCTAAAATGTCGGAGAGAGGAAGCATCCGACACTTCCATGTCCTTCATTTCATTGCAGACTATTGAAGGTCGGGAGCAATCGGTTTTTTGCGGGGCTTCAAATGTTTTTAAATGTATCCGACAATTCTGTAGGTCAGATAACCGATAATTTCGTGCAGCAGTTCATCCCATATATCGAGCGCGTCGGTTTTGGGAAGCAGCAAATTCATCCAGTACCAGCTGCGGTCGCCTGCAGTGAGATCGACCGGAAAAGGATCTACATGAAGGTTGACTTTGCTGAAACAACCCATGCTGCGGCGCATGTGCGATGCAGATGTCATCAATAAAAACTCACCGCCGGGGATGGAGTCATTTAAAATCTTCGCAGTATTGACAGCGTTTTCGCGGGTATTGTTTGATAAACTATCAATCAGAATATCTTCCGCCGGAATTCCGACGTCAATCAGATAATCGCGCAACAAGACGCTTTCAAGCATGTCGGGATACTGCATGGAACCAGAGCCGCCGGAAATCAAAATCTTACCGGCCTTGTCGTTTTCATACAGCCACAACGCCTGCATGATGCGATCGGGGTTATTGCGGAACGTCAATGTCCTGTTCTGCGCATTGGTAGTGACAATGCCGCCTCCGAGCACAATGACCGCATCGTATTTTTTCTGAATGGAATAAACCGATGTTGGCTCCGGCTCCCACATACGCATAAATTCCTTGGCAATAAAAGGGTTGGTAAAAAATAAACCGGTGGACAGTGCCGCAATGAGAAAACGCTTTTTGAGTTTAGGCTTGCGCAGTAACAGAGAAAGCGCTATCAGCGCCAGAATCCAGGTGATTGGACTGAAAAGGAATGCCAGTATTTTGCTCAGGATAAAAAACATATTGCTGTCAAAAATAGTGTTTTTCGTTGATACCTGTTCCGAACAATGCAAAATCGAAACGGGCCGGATCTTCCGGATCGAGCAACCTGCAGTTTTCAGTGACTTCGATTACTGCTTTGGCATCGGTCTGAAGTCGGCTCAGCAGGCCGGTTTCACGGGCCACGCGAGCCGAATGAACATCGAGTGGAATGAGTAATTTATTCATTGGAAAAGTGTTGGTCCATAAGCCAAAATCAACACCATGATTGTCGCGGCGCACCATCCAGCGCAGAAACATGTTGAGCCGTTT
>CAZJOL010000207.1:0-5122 GCA_964547605.1 uncultured Bacteroidaceae bacterium
CAGCTGTCAGTACAAAAAGCGCTGACATGTCATCACGTGAAACGTGACAAGCTGTTTCACGTGAAGGCGCTGCAGATATTAGCCCGGGGCGACATGTCACGTTTCACGTGAAGTCCCGGGAGAAGAAAACGGAAGATAAAAAATGAAGGGATGAAAAGAAGTTTTGTTTTTTATTGCATGATGATTTTGTCAGCTACATCTGTTGTGGCGCAGTACGAGCCCGACACGGTGTTCACGCCGGGCTGGAATCTGGGTATCAATACCGGATATTACAAGGCCTCATCAAATCATGCGGGCTATTATGATGGGCGACCACAAAACGAAAACAACATCAATTATGTCCTGAGCAATCCGTATTGGCACCAGGATATTGAAAACGAATTGAATGAGGAAACCGGACGCGATTCGTTTAAGTTGGTTGAATATCCGGCACAGATGAAATACAACGCTGCCATGATGTTTGGTTTTGTTGCGCGCTACAATTATTCCGCTGATTTCTCTCTGAATTTTCAGTTCAATTTCGCAAAGCTTCATTTGAATGATGTCTTCAATCTTGAGGTATGGCCTGCCATTCCGGGCAATGTGCAATCGTTTGTGCCATGCGCCATCACAGGTGTTGAATCGCGTTCGAACATTGATTTTTCCATGATGTTTTCTTTTGCATCGGAGAAAAAGTCGCCTGTGAAGCCGTTTTTCGAAATTGGTGTGAATCTGAACAGTGTGAACGTGAAGAGTGCACAGATACATATTTTCGATCTCACCTACAATATCCGCGACGTGTATGGCGGAGTACCGTATGTGCCCAACATGCCGCTGTCGGAATATCCGATCAAACAGGGCGGAGTGGGCTATGGGCTGTACTCTTCGGTGGGCGCACGCTATGTCATGTCGAAGGATTTCTGGCTTGAACTGCTTGGTATGATTAACTATTCCACCATTAATCTCGAAGGGTACAAGGGCTTCGGACTGCACTGGGCGCCGGTTTTGAGATTGGTGCTGAGTCCTTCCATGCTGAATGCCCAGGTTTACTAGTTTTGATTTTTATGATTTTTCTCATCGCATCCTTCATTGTTTGCAGTACTGTTTTGTTCTGGTCATCAGTGGAATTGTTTTCAATATTCAAGAATTTCAGCTATCAGGGAACATATCACGAAATGATAGGCGCAGTGTGGTCTTTCAGATTGAAGCGAATCTGCAGATATTACAAAGTCACAGATAAGCGTGCGCCAGTTTTTATCCTGAAAATTTATTTGTCGATATTGGCACTTTTACTATCCATTTTCGGACATATGATTTATGCGATTATCAGTTTGCCTTAGCGTCTGAATGCGCTCAATCGAAGTGTCGGTTTGCTGATTGTGTATTTACGGCTTTTAATTCCATTAGTTTTTGAAATAAAAATTTGTATCAAATAAATGCAAAATTATACATTTGCAGAAAATTTTTTCATGAAACGGATTTGTGTTTTTACTTTTCTTCTTTTTATCATTAGTCTGTCTTATGGACAATGGATTGATGGCCGCAATTTTTTCTCATTGGGAATTTCCAACTCATCAATCAGCACAAATGATTTTGAGACCAGTGCCCGATTAGGATGGAATTCCAGTTTTGGAGCCCGTATTGAGACTGCTGATTTCTGTGATTTCGACATATTTCTCAGTTTCGGAACCATGGGTGCTTCCTTGACCTGCAAAGAACCGGATGGCATTTTATTGAAACCGGAGACGGTTGAATCAAAGTTTTATTACAACAGAATAGCAATGAATTTCCGGGCCAGTTACACGGTTATTGACCCAACGCTTCGACTGAATGCAGGTTTTTGTTACGGTTCGAAATTCTTCACATTCAAAAGAATTGAGGAAGGCAGGTTTTATTTGTCGAATTCGGACAGTTTGTATGATGCAATCGATGTTAGCGGTATGTTTAATGAATTGTCGCTTGATTTTGGCCTGATGGCTGGGATTTCAGCTGGCACAGAAGATTTCGAGATCGAACTATCTTATACCCATTTTTTCAACAATATTTGTAAACCGGTTAATACCAATGGAATCGGGTATAAAGCATATAACAGATTGCTGGAGCTTAAATTCCGATATTTCATCGAAATATTGTTGTGACGGAGCAATCATTTCGGGTTGAAAAAAGAATTTCATTCCGGCTTTTTCACCACAATGCTTCCGAAATAATTATTGCGGAATGCTTCCATAGAGCAGGTGATGGTCTTGCCCGCACCATATCCGAATGTCCAGACATTGAAAGTGACTTTATCAGTTTCATTGTCAAAAGAAAGATGGCCGTTGTAGATTACAAAGTGGTTTGATTTTACCGAGAACTTTCCTTTATGATACATTCTTGTGTTGATGAGAATGATGGGTGTATGTCCCTGAGCAAAGGCGGAATCAAGTGTTTGAAGTGTCTGCAGTGCCGGTTTGCGTATGGGCCAGAAACCGTTCATGTTGTCACTTATTTTTTCGAAGCCCATCTGACGCAATGTCCGCCTGACTTCTGACGGAAAATTGCTTCCGGCAATTTTCTCGTACCATTTGCACATGCGGCCTCCATAGGGCAGAATGTAATTGCATTTGTTGCGCATGGTGGCCAGCAGCAGCCAATCAGCTTCGGGCAGTTGTCCTTTTCGGAAGAAGTTTTTATCTGTTTTTGTAATGCGGCTGCGAACTTTCAGTCTGTAGTTGTTGTATTGGGCTTCATTGCTGTCGTTGAGGCAGGTCATTATTCTCTGATAGCCGGCCGCATCGTATTTGGTCAGTGTCATGGCGCAGACAGCCATTCCGCACAGATTGGTATATCCCTGATCGATGAGTGCAGGATTGGCCATGCGTGCCTGAACCTGGCTCTGCAAAAGGGAGTCGGGAATATGACCAGTAAAAACAGGGACAGGAGAAGGACCGGGATTATTCACAGCGAAGTTGCTGTTTATTTTTTTTTAATCAGTTCGGTTTTGTTGTCGTAGTTGACCCAGTATTTTCCTGCAGCGAGCGATGACACATCAACGCTTGATCCGGTGCCGTTTAGCAGACGTGAGCCTTTTTCATCGTATATCTGATACAGCGTTTCACCGCTGAATTCAATCTGTGTTTCGACGGTGGTTTTCAGGAGCATTACTTCCGGTGTTTTGCTCTGCAGTTTTACAGGTGCGCTGTATGCAATATTTCCTTTAGGATCGACCAGTTTCACTCGGAAGAGATTTTTTCCGAAATGAGGAGTTATTTTGCAGGAGTAGGTGTTGAGTGACGTACTGTCTTTGGCATTCACCGTACCGACCCTGACCCATTTTTCCCAGCGGTATTGCTCAACTTCAAACACTTCGGTGCCGGGGGATCCTGCAATGGTCCATGCAAGTTTCTCGGTTTTCTTTTCAAGATACGATGTTTTGAATGAGAAGTTGCTGGCCGCTTCGAGTGCCTCTGGATTAAAGACAACCGGATTTTCAGCCCCGACATAGTAATTGATGCTTACGCTGACAGGATCGCCCTGATTGAGTGCCAGTGCAGAAAAATCAATTTCAAAAACGCTCGAATTGATTTCATCGGCTGTGGGAGCTCCGTTCACCTCGACGGATTCAACTGCAAAACGGTCACCATTCAAAGGATTGATGACCACCAGGTTTTTGCCGAAATAATAACCGTTGATGGTCAGGCGGTCCACCATGTTGCTCTGTGGTTTTGCCTGAGTTACAAGGGAAACGAAAAAGAGAATTGTCAGTAATGATAATCTCATGTTAAATCGTTAAGTTTTACATGATTAAAGTTGCAAATATAGGGATTAGCAAAGTTGTATCAATAAAAACTTTTCAACAATCAACTATTTTTATTTACTATTGCAACATAATTCAAGAATTGTTGTCTTAATCTCAAATCTTACTTTATGAAACTCTCTCTCTCCCTCCTTCTGGCTATTATTTTGTCCTGCGGAGGTTTCAGCCAGACCGGTCAACTGAATCAAGAGCCGGTGAAAGTTTTGAACATGGGCATTGGTGAACTTCAGGTTGAAGTGTCGGCCCCATTGTTTGAAATCGAAGCGGTGAAAACCAGTTCGGGTATGTTTAACACCATAGTTGCTCAGGGCATGGTTGCCAGGAGCGAGGCTGGTCTTCCGAACCTTCCGGCTTACAGCAGGCTGATTCAGGTGCCCGAAAAAGCTCAGGTGATTGTTGATGTTGTTAGCAGTCAATATACAGATTATAATCTGTCCGATCTTTCCGGGAACAGTTTTCAGCTGATGCCATATCAGCCGGGTGTGTCGAAAAGTCATACTGGTGAGATCCCGTTTTATTTCAACAACACAGCATACAAAATCAATGATTTCATGCAGCAGTACAGAGCCGGGGCAACCGTTCAGGGAAACCTGCGGAATATCCGACTGGCTACGCTCGATATTTTTCCATTCGATTACAATCCGGTGACAAATATTCTTAGGGTTTATGACAAATTGGTTTTGAATATTTCTTTTCCGGGTGCTGATCAGGGTTTAACCAGTCTCATGTCGGAAAAATATGCTGATTTTTGCTTTGCAGGACCGGCAGCCCGGATTATCAATCACGATGCATTTGGACAAACAAGAGATACGGCATCTCATTATCCGATAAAAATGGTCATTGTGGCTGACACAATGTTTCATGATGCACTCCAGCCATTTATTGCATGGAAAACGAAGAAGGGATTTATCGTTGATGAAGCATATACTTCAAATCCTGCAGTAGGTACAACAACGACCAGCATCAGCAATTATCTGCAGGCACAATACGACAATGCCACCGCCTGGGATCCCGCTCCGACTTTTATTCTTATTGTCGGCGATGTGGATCAGGTTCCGGCTTTCAACGGGACATCAGCTTCACATGTAACAGACATGTATTATGCTGAATTCACCGGTGATATGATTGCCGATGCCTATTTCGGCAGATTCAGCGCTTCCAATGTTGATCAGTTGCAGCCCCAGATTGATAAAACACTTGAATATGAACAATATTTGTTTCCGACCGAATCATGGCTTGATACGGTGGTTATGATTGCAGGTGCTGATGGCACTTTCGGGCCGACTCATGCAAACGGGCAGATTAATTATGGCACAACATACTATTTCAACTCCACCAATGGTATTC
>CAZJOL010000208.1:0-5038 GCA_964547605.1 uncultured Bacteroidaceae bacterium
TCCAACATTCCATAGTTTGAAGAGAATCGAAAAACATGGAATAGTTGGTGAGAGGCCACAGCATCCGACTCTTCCAGGTTCTCCATTGCATTGAGGACTCTGGAAGGTCGGTTTGCAATTAGAAGTTTAGGTCTATTTATTAGGCCATTTTGAGACAGTCTCAACTTACCCCAGATACGGATTCCCTGTCCGCTCGTCACCGATGGTTGTGGCGGGGCCGTGTCCGGGATACACGATGGTGTCGTCGGGCAGCGTGAGCAGCTTTGTATGAATGGATTCCATCAGTACATCGAAGTTGCCGCCGGTGAGATCGGTGCGGCCGATGCTGCCGTTGAACAACACATCACCCGTAATGACCATGCGCCCGGCAGGAATGTAGAGGCAGATGGAGCCCGGGGCGTGGCCGGGTGTGTACAGAATTTTTATCGTTGTGTTGTCAAATGTCAGTTCCTGCCCGTCTTCGAGAAGCTGATCCGGTTTCGATATTTCCAGATTGTTGATCCCGAACAGCGATGCAAACACGGGAGCTTCGCGCAACGTTGACTGGGCCTCGCTGTGCATGAGCCATTGAATGCCGAATTCTTTCTGAACAAATGCGCAGCCAAGCACATGATCGATGTGCGTATGGGTGTTGATGAGCATTACAGGTTTGCGTTTCCCGTCGCTGAAAAACCGTTTCAGCTGTTCCTTCTCGGAATCGTTGGAGCATGCGGCATCGACGATAATGCAATCACCATTCTCCGCTTCGAGAATGTAGTTGTTTACGCCAAAACCATTGAAGACAAAAGTGTGTAGTTGTATGGCCATCAAATTGTATCCTGATCTTTTGATAATATCTGGCACAGCAGGTCACGTGCGCGGAAGAGTTGTGCTTTCACGGTTCCCAGCGGAAGATTGAGTTCTTCTGCAATTTCTTCGTAGCTGTATTCCTTGTAATATCGCAGTTCGACAAGCTTGCGGTAATGTGGTTTCAGTTTTTCCACCACTTCGCGCATGGCTTTGTGTTTTTGTTTCTTGATGATGGCTTCTTCCGGATCGGGATGCTCGCAGGGGATATTCTGAGCCATGCCGCCGTCTTCGTTGTGCACTCCCTGATCGATGCTGGTTACCACCAGACGTTTTTTGCGGATATAATCGATGCAGTTATTGGATGCGATTTTGAAAAGCCAGGTGCTGAAAGCGAAATCAGGTGTGTATTGCGGGAGATTCCGGAAGGCCTTGCCGAATGCTTCAATGGTGAGGTCATCGGCATCGGTGGTATCATTGGTCATCTTCAGCATCATGAAGTAAATGGCCTCGCGGTAATTCTTCATCAATTCAGTGTAGGCCTTCTGATCACCATGATCCAATGCCCGCTGAACGAGTTCATAATCCCGTCTGGCTTTTTCGGTAAAATTCGGACTCACTTCCATGTGCCGGGTTTTCTGATGATGTTCGATACATATAATAGCGCATTCAATGCAGCGATTATTGTTTCAAAAACAGGCGAAATTAATAATAATTTTTTTTCTTTCAGTTTTTTTGTCGCGCCCGAAAAAATAATCCATTGCGTAATCCATTTCAGCAAAATGATGCCGGCAACAACGGCCATCTGATATTGAAATGCCAGCAGAACAGCTGCAAGTGCCGGAAATAACAGGAGATTCAGCTGATACAATCCCAGATATAATTTATGTCCGAACCGGTAACGGTTGCCGGTTGTCAGATGTCTGCGCTTCTGATGCCACCACGAAGAAAAGCTGTGTTTGGGCTCCGACCAGGTGTATGCATCGGAGTCAATACAAATGGCAGTATTGTTTTTCTCGGCATGCTCCGCAATGAACAGATCATCGTCGCCGGAGCTCAGGTCGTAATGACTGGTGAACCCGTTGCTGTTTATAAAAAGTTCTTTTTTATATGACAGGTTGCGGCCTACACCCATGTAGGGAAAATGTGACAGTGCTGCCGAAAAATATTGCATTGCGATTCGCACAGTGTCGAAACGGATCAGCAGATTGAGAAACGATTTCCGCCGGTAATATTTTCCATAACCCACAACGATTTCTGTTCCGTTGACATATTGTTCAATCATTTTCTGAATCCAGAACGGGCTGGTGGGGCGGCAATCGGCATCAGTCAGCAGCAGGTGCGGATAATTGGCTTCCTTGATTCCTACCGAAAGCGGAAATTTCTTCCCTTCGCAAACGACCACTGAATCTGTCAGGCGGACAGTTCTCAGATTCGGATTATGAATTTTGAAAGCGCAGAGCAGATCCCAGGTGTCGTCCTGCGAATGGTCATCCACTACAACAATTTCGAATTCAGGATAATCCTGATTCAGCAGGAAGGGAAGGTTTTCCTTAATGTTGAGATATTCGTTCTTTGCTGCAATAACGATGGATACTGGCGGCAGCTGATTTTTTTTCCCGGATTGAGATTGTTTTTTATAAAATGCAAACTTTCTGAAAAACACCCAGTAATAAAATAAAAAAATCAGCAGTGAAAGAACCAGAGCGCCTCCCACAACAATCATCCACAACGGATGCTGATCGAAATTAAAATCGTATAGCATTCGGAGGACAAAAGTAATTGAAATTTACAGCGGAATTTGTTCGGGTAAGGATTATTTTTGAACAAGCTGTTGCACACTTTTATTATTGCACCGGTTATTCGTTGGTCATTGGCTCAATGTGGTTTTCAGCCAGCAGTCCGGCAAATTCATTGTCGTACGTTTTTCTTTTGTGATGATGTTTCTGATTTTCAATGTAGCTTGCAATATAATCAGTAACGGATTCGCTTGCAGAAAAGGAACCATACCCGTTTTGCCATGCGAAATCCTTAATGTTAAAATCTCCGGCATTAATGAAGTGTGATGTACTGCCTTTGACCTGCTTGATCACTTCAGCGACCGATTTGCTTGGATTCAGGAGGAAGAGACAATGAACATGGTCTTCCGCACCGTTAATGATTTTGACGGCACAGCCACATTGTTTGAATTGATTGTACATGTAGCTGTACATCTCACGCTCAAATGAGCTGTGAATGATTTTCCTGCGGTCTTTTGTTGCCCAGGTCGCATGAATCCAGATGCGATTGTATGAGTGCGGCATAGAGACTTGATTTGTGTTGCTTCCCCAGTATTTGTGTTTTTGCAGCCATGGGATAAATCCCATGGTTATGAAAAATTAATTGTATACCCTGATGTAAAATCCATCGTACAAGGTATTGTACGTCAGTGCTGGTTTTCTGGCCGGGCCGTTCACTATGCTGCCATCGGTGATCAGAAAGCGCGACCCGCACACAGGGTCGGAGATGGTAAGCCCGGAAGTATCGACGACAAGCCGCTCGCAATCTGTGGTCGGATGATACGGACAGGCTCGTTCGATGGCTACGAACGACTCGTACGAAGCGCGATAGACGATCAGCCCTTTGTAACCGCCGGTCAGATAAACATATCCTCCGATGGCATTCAGATCGTTGTAATTCGCATTATTAATGTCGATATAAATATTAACAGGTACATAGGGAATCCGGTCTTCATCTTTTTCGCAGGATGAAAAAACAGCTGCAATTAAAAATATCAAAGCGACAAAATATTTCATGTCGTGATTCCGTTCATTATTTATACACCAAAGATAGTGAAAAACTTTTTCATAAATCTTTCCCATATCAGGCCTAAAAGAAAAAAAAGTTGTATTTTCGCCCTTTGAAGTTCTTTCATCAGCATTTTTTCACACATGAGAATTCTGAAATACATAGTGCTAATGTTGTTGTTGCTGGCTCCGGTCGCAACATTCCAATCATGTCGCACTTCAAACACCAACAATCGCGAACGGCAGATTCAGCGCGAAAAGAAAAAACGTCAGCGTAATGATACGGTATTGTATCAGAAGGCTCTTAAGAATCATATGAAGTCGCAGACCAAAGAAACACGCAAAGCAATGCGACAGAATCTTCACACAGCCAAACGCAACCGCGATCACAAGCAGGAGTTCTTTGTGAAACGCTGGTTCAGAGATTGGTTCGGCTACAAACAGGAACGTAATAAAGGATAATCAATAAAAGGGCTGCTCGCAGCCCTTTCTTATTTTTGCAGATATGGAATCACCGCTGCTCAGTGTTTGTAATCTGTCTGTGTCTTTTGGAAATACAAAAGCTGTAAACGATGTCTCTTTCGATCTGCATCAGGGACAGGTGCTTGGAATAGTGGGAGAGAGCGGCTCGGGGAAATCCATGACCGCCATGTCGCTCATCGGACTGCTGCCCGAAGTCAGAGAGATTCAATCATCCGGGAAAATTCTGTATGCAGAATCAAACGGCATACAACGCAACCTGGCGGCATTATCAGTCAGAGAGCTGAACAAAATTCGCGGAAATGAAATCTCCATGATTTTTCAGGATCCGCTCAGTTCTCTCAACCCTTCCATGAAATGCGGACTGCAGGCCACTGAACCTTTGCGCTTTCATCACCGGCTCAGTAAACGCGAAGCAAAAAACAAAATTCTGCATATATTCGAAAAAGTCAAACTGCCCGATCCTCAGAAAATTTTTGAATCATATCCGCATCAGCTTTCGGGCGGACAACGGCAGCGCGTGATGATTGCCATGGCCATGTCGACCAATCCGCGCATCCTCATTGCCGATGAACCAACCACTGCACTTGATGTGACAGTGCAGAAGGAAATCATTCAGCTGATCCGCGATCTGCAGAAAGAATATCAGACCTCGGTGATTTTTATTTCGCATGACCTTGCGCTGGTCAGGACCATTGCCGATTTCGTGATGGTGATGAACAAAGGCGTGGCCGTTGAATATGGTGCGGCCGATGCTGTTTTTGCTTCTCCGAAGCATGCCTATACAAAAGCATTGATTGCCTGCAGACCTCGCCTGAACAACAATCCGGAGCGACTGCCCACAGTCGGCGACTTTATTTCGGGACAGACAACTGTTTCCAAAAACAAAGAAACCAAAATTGTTGCGGATACAAAGGATTTGATGCGGGTTGAAAACCTTCACGTGCATTATGCACTCGGAAGGCGCAGCAGGAGCGGGGCTGAGG
>CAZJOL010000209.1:0-5030 GCA_964547605.1 uncultured Bacteroidaceae bacterium
GATATTTCGGTTTCCGCAACTGATATTTATGATTCTGACAAAGCTCGTCTGATTGCTCAGTGTGATGTTGAAAACGACGTTTCACGCCTGATCAATTTCTACTACTCAGAAGATCTTGGTGCAGTTGTCCCACGTGAAGAAGTAAATGGTGCCAATGAGGGAATCGTTCACTCATTCCGCGTACTGGACGATCAGTTTGCCACGGGCGATAAGCGTCTGGTGAACAACAAGAAATATTATTTCATGGTCATTGCTTACGCATTCAATGAATATGAAAAGTATTCTCAGGACCCCGGTTATCAGATTCCTGGCGAAGCATCTCTTTATGGACAGCAGAAACCTTACCTTGCTGGACGTAAAAACATAGAAACATACACAGGTATTCCTCATATGCCTTCACCTGAAAGCAATGGGACACTGATTCAGGCCAGTTATGGCGATGGTCCAAAGATTACCCGTGTTGAAGGTCAGGGCAATGGTGGATTAGTCATTGAAATGACGGAAGAGAGCCGGAATTCAGTATTTGCTAACAATGTTCTTCTTACCCCGACCTATGAAAATGGTTTTGGTCCGGTTGATATTAAAGTAATTGATCCGTTGAACGTAAAAGAAGCCAATTATCTCCTTCGCTTTGACACTGCAAGTACAACATCATCTCAAATGCAACTGGCAAAATGGATTCTTGAGGAGTATGACTTGAGTGGAAATCTTGTTGCCAGTTATCCGTCAGATCAAACCATTGAAAGCAAATTTGAACAAATCTTTGTTGACCTTGGTATTTCTATCACCCTTGCACAAGGCAAAGCTCCCGGCGATCAGACTCATCCAACCAATGGTTTCTTAGAGGCTGGCATTATTTATGATGATCCAACTCATATGTGGCTTGGAGGTATATCTGATATTGATGGACAATCTGACTATAACTGGATCAGATCTGGGACGCAGACATCTGAGGATGGATCAGGGGGTGATGTTGGTGCACCTACCAATTTCATTGATGCTGGTCAATATTATGAAAAAGTTCTTGGAGGAACCTGGGCCCCATATAAATTATGTTCAGACGAGCCGAACAATCCTGGATTTGCAACAATTTCATCTTATATGCTTGCCCAAAATAAGAGTGCAAACATTGCTAGTGTAGATATTGTGCTGACTCCTGATAAGAGCAAATGGTCACGGTGCCCTGTTGTTGAAACCTGTGCCGATAATGTTCTATCTGAAGGTGGAGCACAAAAAATGACTCCCCGCAAGCATGCATCAGTTGATAAAAATGGTCAGACAGGCACAGCTGAAGCTGTTTATGATGGAAAAGCAACTGGAATGGGATGGTTCCCCGGTTATGCAATCAATATTGAAACCGGTGAGCGATTAAATATTATGTTTGGGGAAGATAGCTGGCTTGTTGGAGAAAATGGACGAGATATGATATTGAATCCAACTTCAAGTTATGAAAGTTTGACGACAACTTTATTTGGTGGTAAACATTTCATATATGTGTTTGGTCACAATGGAGATGGTGTAAATGACTGTCCTGCTTATGATGGCGGAGCATGGCTTTTTGACAAGCTTTCAACCGCAAGTTTAACTACTTTCCGTCACGCATTCAACAATTGCATGTGGGCAGGAATTCCTTTGGCAGTCTCCAACGAAGAATGGCTGAGTAATGAGGCACGCGTTCGCATCAGGGTCTCAAAACCGTATGCTACAAATTATTCAACTTACGGAAGCACTACTGCACAGAACAATAATTATCCGATGTACAGTTTCAATACTTCAGATCTGGCTACATTGAAAAACGATCTTACAACAGCAAAAACTGCTCTGGATCTGATCAACGTAGTCCCGAATCCGTACTATGCTACCAGTGGATACGAAGAATCACAGCTGGACAACAAGGTGAAGATTACAAATCTTCCTTCGAAATGTACGGTAAGTATTTATACTGTTGATGGAATCCTGATCCGCAGATACACCCGCGATGATCCAAATTCAACCTTCATCGATTGGGATCTGAAAAATTCGGCCAATATTCCGATTTCCGGTGGATTATATCTCATTCATGTTAATGCACCCGGTATCGGTGAACGCACCATCAAATGGTTTGGTTCATTACGCCCGATTGACCTGAATTCATTCTAATGTTAACTACTAAAGAGAGAAAGCAATGAAAAATACAGTAAAAAATCTGTTTGCAATAATACTCCTTGCAGTATTGACAGTTCCGGTCAATCCGGTATTTGCCGGAAACGAAGACCGCGCCGGAGAAGCCGGAGCAAGCGAACTGCTCATTATGCCTTTTGCCCGCAGCTCAGGATGGGGTATGTCAAATACGTCTGCTATCCGCGGACTCGAAGGAATGTATCTCAATGTGGCCGGTACTGCTTTTACACAGTCAACCGAAGTGATGTTTGCACGGACCGAATGGCTTAAAGGATCAGGTATCAGTGTCAACTCATTCGGACTGACTCAAAAAGTAGGTGCATCCGGAGTTATCGGACTTGGTGTTATGACCATGGGCTTTGGTGACATCATGATTACAACGGTTGATCTTCCTGAAGGCGGCATAGGCACATTCAAACCATCATTCATGAATATCGGCATTTCATATGCCAAAGCGTTTTCAAACAGCATCTATGGTGGTCTGGTCGTGAAAGTGATTACCGAATCCATCGCTGACAACCGTGCACAGGGTGTTGCCATTGACGCCGGTATTCAGTACCTGACTGGTGATAATGAAAACATCCATTTCGGAATCGCACTGCGTAACATCGGACCAACGATGAAGTTCACCGGTGACGGATTGTCTTTCCGTGGCAATGTGAATAACTCAGATGTTCTCATGACAGTTGAGCAGCGTTCGGTATCTTTCCAGTTGCCGGCTCTTCTCAATATCGGAGCTGCATATGATTTCATCCTTAATGATGACCACACTATTACGCTGGCCGGAAGCTTCACATCCATGTCATTTGGCAAAGATGTGTATGCCGGCGGTCTGCAGTATAACTTTAACGATTACCTGATGCTTCGCGGCGGCCTGCAATACGAAAAAGGCTTGTTCGACTCGAAAGAGCGCACTTCGGCCTATACAGGACCTACAGCTGGTATTACGATTCAGGTGCCCCTGAACATAGAAAAAGGTTCAACGTTCTCTCTGGACTATTCCTACAGAACATCGAACCCTTTCCAGGGAACGCATTGTATCGGAGCCAGAATTAACCTGTAAAAGCCAAAGTAAAAGGTAATCAGGAAATAATTCGTAAATTTGTCGAGCAAGAGGGCCTGTCACAGGTCTTCTTGTTCGTTTTATACAACCTAAGAGAAAGCGATATGGCAAAGCAAACTTACATTACCAAGGAAGGGCTCGAAAAACTCAAAGCCGAACTCGATCAGTTGATGACTGTTGAAAGGCCGAAAATTTCGAAGCAGATAGCCGAGGCTCGTGACAAAGGCGATTTGTCGGAAAATGCAGAATATGATGCAGCAAAGGATGCTCAGGGGATGCTTGAACTTAAGATTTCCCAAATGCAGGAAATTATCAGTAACAGCAGAATTATTGATGAGTCAAAGCTGGACAACTCAAAGGCACGTATATTATCGACTGTGACCATCGAAAACAAAAAGACCAAACAGAAAATGACCTATACGCTGGTGCCTGATCAGGAAGCTGATCTGAAAGCCGGTAAATTGTCGGTCAACAGCCCGATTGCTCAGGCTCTGCTTGGAAAAAAAGTGGGCGACTCGGCCGATGTTAAAGTCCCTGCTGGTGTTATCAGTATCAAACTGCTTGAAATCAAATAACGATGGCATCTGTTTTTTCAAAAATCATCGCTCGCGAAATTCCGGCTCATATTGTAGCTGAAACTGCGACCTGTATTGCCTTTCTTGATATCAATCCGTTGAATTACGGACATACGCTTGTGGTCCCCAAAACGGAGGTTGATTATCTCTTTGATCTGGACCCGGATGTGCTTTCAGACCTGATGGCATTTGCCCAACGGGTTTCAAAAGCCATTGACAAGGGCGGCTGGGGAAAACGGATTGGAGTGGTTGTAATTGGGCTCGAAGTTCCTCATGCACACATTCATCTTGTACCCATCAATGGAATGCGTGATATCGAGTTTTCGAAAGAAAAGCTGAAGCTTTCAAATGAGGAACTGACCGCAATCGCGGAGCAGATCCGAAGCAATTTTATTTAAGAATTTTATTGGGATTCTCCCGAAGGTACTGATCCCAGGAACTGCTTTTCTTCTTCCTTGTGGGAGCAGAACTTGTTTTGATTTTCTGTAATGTGTATGAAATGGCTATGGCAGCTGCATCGGTGGCATCGGTATTGAGCTTGGATATATCATAGCCTGTGATGTTTGCAACCATGGCAGCCACCTGGTCCTTCGACGCAGAGCCCTTTCCGGTAATGGATTGCTTTACGCGGCGCGGCGTGATTTCAACGATTTCCATGTCATGCTGCATGGCCACTGACATGACAGAACCCTGTGCCCGCCCCAGTTTCAGCATGGACTGAACATTTTTGCCGAAGAAAGGTTCTTCAATGGCCATTACCTGCGGCTTGTGTGTATTCAGCAAATCGGTTGTAAATTCAACTATACCGCGAAGCTTGTCGAGGTGCGTTTCGCATTTCGATAACCGGAGACAACCGATGGTAACAATTGCGTAATTGCGCCCGTCGTACTTCAGAAGACAATAGCCCATGATATTTGTCCCGGGGTCGATGCCGAGAATCAGCTGTTCGGAATTCATATCCAAAAGTAGCACAAAAATCAGAAAGAGAAAGCCTGCACAAGAAGGGAATCATTACATTTGTGTTTATAAAAGCAGCTATTGAAGAGGAAAATAATAAATATTACTATTTCTGTTATAATAACCACGGGCATTCTTTTGCTGATTATTTTCCTGGTGAAAGATCGGCTAAGGCAGTTGATATCGCCTATTCCACATCATTGCTGTTTGGATCCCGAATCTCTGTTTTACTGCTTTTACTCGTTGTTATTCTTATGCCGCTCAATTTGCTTTGC
>CAZJOL010000210.1:0-2870 GCA_964547605.1 uncultured Bacteroidaceae bacterium
GCTTGGTGTCAGCCAAGATGGAAGACCTGTTGTATCAGCCAGATCATTGAATGTGCCAAGAGTATATACAAGTGAAATTGCCTCTCCGGGACAATACGTGGTATTGCCGCTGGAATAAGCGATGGAGCCTTGTTCGCAAATGGTGAGATACAATGCTTCGCCAAATAACGGAGTTGCATTGTCGCAGCTTGTAGCCGCATAATCGGAGTGGCTTGTGGTTCCGCAACCCGGCGCCCCATTTGCTGTAAAGGAAGTTCCAAGCGAGCTTCCGGAGTTTGAACAGGACTGAATTTCGCAATAAAATTTATAATATCCCGGCTCGTCAAATACCATTTCCAGCATCACAGGCCGGTTACGTGAGACGCAGTAATTATCAAAAATGCCGAGTGTGAAAGCATTATAGGTCGCAAACAGCGGTCTTACACTCAGATACCCGGTGCCATTAGTGATTGACTGGGTTATATAATTTGAACCAGAGCTTCGCACTTTGTACTCAATGCTGCCATAATCACCAACCGATGTAATGGGTGTGAGCGTGTCGTCTTTGTAGATCAAATAGTGAATGGCACACAGCTGATCAATCAGTCCGTTAGAGTATACTCTCGCTGTATCATAAATGGTGTTGCCCGTGTAATAATAAGGAGCCAGCGGTGTGTATTGCACGGTTGGAATCTGTGCGTGGCTGTTAATACTAAAAAATGGAATGATAAGAAATGAAAGGACAAGTATTATGTATTTTTTTTTCATACTGTTTATTCTTTAAAATGAAAAATCAGGGAGTACGCATGAATACTGTACTCCCTGATTGTCTGAATGCATTATTGTTTTGTCACAAATGCAGTTCCGATGATTTTTTCTCCATCAATCACTTTCAGGAAATATACTCCTGCAGCCATTTCTGAGAGATCAATCATTGTTTTGCTGTCTGTGATTTCTTTCGAACTGATAACGCGGCCATACACATCATGAACTTCAATCAGGCACAGGCTGTTGATTTGCGTAGCTGTTTCAACGTAAACAAAATTATCCGTCGGATTTGGATAAACAGAAACAACAGCATTATTCAGCTCGTCAATACCAACTGAAACAGTGAGATGTAATGTCACAATACTGTCGCATCCGGTTACGGTTGAAGTCAGTGTTTGTGTGTAATCTCCGGAAGCATCGTAAACAATGGAGTTCCAGGTATAGGTTGCGTTTTCGGTAGCTTCGGTAAACTCGCTGTAAAGTGTTGGATTTACAGTGAGATCAAGTACAACAACACTGTCGCATCCGTTTGTGGCAGTAAGTGTGTTTGTGTAAATTCCCGTCGTGTTATATGAGTAAGACATAATAACGATGCTGTCGCCTTCGCAGATTACTTCAGTAATTGTATCGCGGAAGCTTTCCTTGACCGTAATGGCCTGCACAAGACTTGCAGTAGGACAAGATGCCGGATTTTCACTTGAAGTGGTAGTCAGTGTAATTGAATAGGAAGGATTAAGCGGATCGTATTGCGGGACAGTTCCATGCAGCGAAATGGTATGATTAACCGGGTTTACCGAATATGACATCCATGCAGGGAATGAAGAAGTATTGAGTCCATCGTCGAAATCACCAACGTTATAAACCAGATCAAGACTGCTTCCTGCACAATAGCTGGCCGGACCGCTTGCATAAGTGATTTCAGATTCTCCGCAAACAGTGAAGCCAATGGTTTCGGCAAACAGCATTTCTGGTCCGAGGCAGTTTTCTGCTACTGAATCATAGTGGATCTGGTTATCGCAGTTTGCTGCCACAAACGATGTTCCTGTTGCTGTTCCGGTATTTGCGCATGATACGAGCTCACTGTTGAAAACATATTCACCGGGCATATCAAATGTAAGGAACAGGTCAACCGGACGATTGCGGTTTACGCATGAATTGTCTAAAATACCAAGTGTAAATGCGCTCAGGGTGTCGCTTACCGGTGACATTGTCACAAATCCGGATCCGGTTTCAATTGCAGTTGTGTCATAGGTGGTGCCTGATACACGTACGCTATATTCCATATAGCCATAATCGTCAACCTGATTGATCAAAGCGGCGTTGCGATATACATTATATCTGACGGCTGCAAGTTCATCAACATAGCCGTTTGAATAAATCCGTGCTGTGGTATAAATACTGTCACCAACATGATAAACAGGGATGAGAGGTGAGAATTCGATTTCCGGACCTTGTACAACCTGAATGATAAGGTTGGCTGATGCTGTCGGGCAAGTTGCCGGATTCAGCGTTGCAGTTGTTGTCAATGCAATGGTGTATGATGGCGTAAGCGCATCATAAGCTGGTGCTGTACCCGTGAGGGTAATGGTATTATTTGCCGTATCAGCACTGAAACCGAGCCATGAAGGCAGAGTTGAATTATTCAGGCCATCATCAAAATTCCCGACATTGTAAACCACTTCAACCGGCTGGCCGGGGAAGTAGCTGAGATCTCCTGTTGCGTAAGCAATTGCTGCTTCACCGCAAACGGCTGTTTCGACTTCACCTTGGGTCAAAACAACAGGATTCAGACATTCTTCTGCAACTGAATCAGTATGCAGTGTTCCGCCGCAGTTCTGGTCGGTAAATGTACTTCCGGCGCTGATTCCGGCATTGCCGCAGGAAACGATCTCGGCTTCGAAACGATAGTTGCCGGGAACGGTAAAGTTCATGTCTATATCAATCGGACGGTTGCGGTTGATGCAGAAATTATCGAAAATACCAAGTGTAAATGCCTGCAAGGTGTCGTTGAGTGCAATCACTTCAAGGTATCCCTGACCGGCTTTGATCGGAGTTGTGATAAGTGCTGAGCCTTGTCCGCGAATGGTATAGCTAACAGTACCATAATCATTGACGGAATCAAT
>CAZJOL010000210.1:2970-5028 GCA_964547605.1 uncultured Bacteroidaceae bacterium
AGCCTTGTCCGCGAATGGTATAGCTAACAGTACCATAATCATTGACGGAATCAATGGGTGTTGTGGAATTGTCTTTGTAAATCGCATAACGCACTCCGCAGAGTTCATCAACCATTCCGTTTGAAAATACAAGTGCAGTTGTAGAGATATCTTCTGATGTATTGTACATCACATCAACCGGTGAATAGGTCACTGCCGGAGCGGTGATGATGATATTTTGAACAACTGATGCAGTTGGGCAAGCAGATGGGTTGATGGTTGATGCAGTTGCGATGGTAAAGCTGTTTGTCGAAACCCCGTTCGATGCCGGAGCGACACCTTCAAGAGTGAGAGTGTGAGCGACATTGTCAATGGAGTAGGTAAGCCATGTGGGTAATTGTGACGCATCAATGGCATTATCAAATTCGCCCAGTGAATAAATGAATTCAACTGAGTCTCCCGGAGTGTAATTGGTCAGGCCGCTGACAAAGGCAATTTCGGCTTCACCGCAAACAGTTGTTTCCACTTCCCCTTCGGTCAAAATTACAGGATTCAGACATTCTTCGGCAACGGAATCTGTGTGCAGTGTTCCGCCGCAGTTCTGATCTGTAAATGTGGTTCCGGCGCTGATTCCGGCATTGCTGCAGGAAACAATCTCAGCTTCGAATCGATAGTCGCCGGGAACAGTGAAGTTCATGTCTATGTCAATCGGACGGTTGCGGTCGATGCAGTAATTGTCGAATATACCAAGAGTAAATGCCTGCAATGTATCATTTAATGCACTTACCTCAATGTATCCCTGACCGGCTTTGATCGGAGTTGTAATCAGTGCAGTACCCTGTCCGCGTACGGTATAGGTAACTGTTCCGTAGTCATTGACTGAATCAATCGGAGTTGTTGCGTTGTCTTTATAAATAGCATAACGCACGCCGCAGAGCTCATCAACAAGGCCGTTGGAATAGACCAAAGCACTGGTTGAAATGTCATCTCCGGTATTGTATGATGAATTTATTGCTGAATAAACTACCTGAGGTGCAGTTACAAGAATACTTTCGGAAATACTTGCGGTTGCACAGGTTGAAGGATTGATGGCAGACTGAGTTGCAATTGAGAAGCTGTATGTCTGATTGCCGTTGGTGGCAGGAGCTGATCCGGTAAGTGTAAGTGTATGATTTACATTGTCAATTGCGTATGTGAGCCATGAGGGAATCTGTGTTGCGTCGATGGCATTGTCAAAGGTTCCGAGAGAGTAAACAATTTCAATGAGATCGCCGGCTTTGCATGCAGTGGGGCCGCTCTGGCGAACAATCTGGGCGCTGCCGCAGACTTTAAAATCAAGACTATAGGTGTTCAGTACAACTGGGGTCGTACAGGTATCTGCCACAGAATCCGTATGTTCAAGGCCATCGCAATTGGTTGCGGTATAGGTTGTACCGGTGCTTGTTCCTGGGTTTGAACACGAAACGATTTCTATGGTGAAGCGGTAGTTGCCCGGATTACTGAAATTCATGTCAACATTGATTGGCCGGTCACGGTCAACGCAATAATTGTCAAAAATTCCGAGGGTGAAAGCCTGAAGGACATCGTTCAAAGCATCTACTTCAATGAAGCCCTGACCATCGGTAATGTTGTTGGTAACATAACCTGTTCCCTGACTGCGTACCGTGTAACTGATTGCTCCGTAAGGAGTCACTGAAGTTACGGGCGTTGTCATGTCATCCTTGTAGATGTAATAGCGGACAGCGCAGAGCTGGTCGATGAGCCCGTTTGAATACAGGTCAACATCGAAATCAATGGCTTGCCCGGGAGCATATTCCGTCAATGGTGATGGAAAGGAAAGCGTTGGCGTTTGTGAATGTGCGCTCTGAATTTGTAACGCAGCAAGAAAAACAAACACCTGAATGAATGTAAAAACTACATTTTTCATCTTTTGTTTTGTTGGTTAATTTATATTGAATATTCTTGGTGCAAAAGTATTGAATAATTGCATATATATTCACATTTTCTGAAAGTGGTATTTCAGATTTTAACCCACATTGCAGCAAAAAAATAGAAAAATGGGCAAAAATGGGCAAGAAC
>CAZJOL010000211.1:0-5025 GCA_964547605.1 uncultured Bacteroidaceae bacterium
TTAAAAACAGACCTACCCGAATTCAATATCAGAATGATTTTAAATACGGGACTCTTGTTTCTAATCTTTAGTTTCGTTGTTCAAACTTTCTTCTTGTTCGCTATAATCCAAAAAAAGTCAAGATGACCTATAAAATGCAATCTGATCATGGTCGCAATTGTTGAAAAAGACTTTGATGTTTGTTCTGGAGCTTTTGATATAATAAACAGTAGATAAGCAATCAGAGTAATCCATACCTGCATCTTAATGCCATTTTCAGTATCGGAATAAAAATAACGCAGTGGAAAAATCTGTTTCAGCTTTTTAAACATCAGTTCAACTTTCCACCACTTTTTGTACAAAACGGTCACCTCTTTATTGCTGATTTCAAAGCTGTTTGTTATGAAATTATAAATGCATCCTTTTTGATTTCTGTATTTTATTTTGCAAACTCTTAGTGTATGTGTTTTTCTATATAATTCAGGTGCCCTATTCTTGTAGTACACCTGCCTGGCCTTTTTCAAGGCTTTGCTCAAATACTACGTAGGATTCCCTGAAAAAGTCTGAATCGCGACAAATTTGAGGCGACAAGACAAAGATGTATATTAATACTTCGATCCGTCGTGGCGGAAAAGTTAACGAAGAAGATGGCGCGCATCAGGCTAACAAACACTCACTGCAATAATTGAGGTTGTTTTGAAATGATGGGCATAAAATAAATAATGATTGTTTGACTTCAAAAATTGCAACAGCGGTTTCTCAAGTGCAAAGTTATTTCACTAATCCGATAAAAAACACTTGCATTTGTAATGCCCAATTTGATGAATATGTTTCAGATGTTGTGAGTGTTATGTGTTTTTAAGCAAGCCCTAATTACAACATTATTGGGAAGTCTTTATTGACGACCCTTTCTTTTTGCTTAAAACTTTTTCGGTCAGTAATAAAAAAAAATACATTTTAAAAAATCATGTTTACATTTGTACATCATGTTTCTGCTGAAACAACTCTGAATCAAATGCCTATGAAAACAAAACACACAAAAAAATTCTGCTCATTGCCGCGCTAATGCAGCTCCTTGTTTGCTTACCATCCTGCGGCAATAAAAAAACAGATTCAGATAAAAGAGATGGGTTTGAAGATGGGAAATATTGCGCCGAAGTTACGTACTATTATAACCGCACGCAAAAAACATCTAAGTATACTCTTGCAGTAGAAGTAGCGGAAAATGAACTGATCGCCATCTACTGGCCCAATGGAGGATGGCTCGATGATTCACATTTCACTCCGCCCGACATCTCCGATGGCGATGCCAGTCTGACAAGCAATCAGGGGGTCGATTATCATGTGCGCATCATTGGCGAAGAAGGCGATTGCAAGCTGGATCAGCAGGCCAGCACCGAGGAAGAAATACTTGGTCTGTCTGAAAAAGGGCAATCTGAGTGATATAAAATATTCCGTCTTCAACAAACGTTACTATATTCAACCGCACTTTTTTATAAAAAAATCATCATGAAAAAAATTATTCTTTTTCTGACTGGATTGTTCGTAGCCTCATCTGTCGCACTGGCACAGGGCTCAAGCAAAGTAACCATTAATATCATTGACAATCAGGGAATGCCGGTAGCAAACAAGCCGGTAACACTGATTGAATCTTCAACTAAAGAGTATAAAGCTTTTAAAACCGGCAGCGATGGTAAAATTGTTTTTACCCTGACCACCGGAAAAGAATGGAATGTGAGTGTCGACCGCATGAAAAACTGCAAAGTTGTGGAAGTGCCACCTGCAGGGGAATCGACACGCTCAATGACCATTACTTATGACCTGGTTCATTACGAACGCATACACCGTGCGCCGGTTGATCGCAGCACCTTGAGTCTGGAACAAGTAGCACCTGTTGCTGCAAACACGCGTCCTGCGCCGGGTACAGAAGCATCGGTACTATTAAAAGTCAAACGCGACAACGGCGGACCTCTGGCCAATTTTCCGGTGAATCTGACTTGCTATAAAATCGGAAAAACATTTACCGGCAAAACCAATGCAGGTGGAATGGCCACATTCATTGTACCCGCAAACAACGATTACGAAATTGACATCGATGGTTTTGAAAGCTTCGATTACATTGACGTAAAACAATCGGGCGATTACTCGCTGAGCTTTACATACGAACCCACCACCATAAAAGAAATCAATAAAAATGACACGCTGACGCAAGTCATGGGAAACACTATGGGCGGCACGTCATCGCGTGTGTGGGTAAAAATGAATCTGACCGATGTCTCGTCAAATGCACTCGCCGGCGTAGATGTTTATCTGCAGATGCTGAAATCAAATAAGGTATATAAAGCCAAAACAAACGAGAAAGGCGAAGCCTATTTTCTGGTGCCTAAAAAAAGAAAATACATGGTGAATTTCCGCTACCAGAAAGATGTTGACGTGTTGAACTACCTCGATGTACAGGGCATTGCCAATGTCAATTGCAATTTTGTGTATGCACCCGATCCGAAACTTCAGTATCCCGAACGCTATATTCCAACACCGCAGGATCTGATGGTGCGCGAATTTCTGGAATTCATCACCGAACAGTTTCCCGAACCACCGGGCGATCAGGCGCTGGGTGTAAATCTTTCATGGGGCAGTGAAGTAAATGCACAATCGAAGGAAGCTGTGTTGAAAGTGGGATTCAAAGCGCGAACCGACAACAGCGGCAATTATGGCCCTCCGCTGAACGTTGCTCTGGTGGTCGATCGCAGTGGATCGATGGAAGGCGATGATCGTATTACAGCACTAAAACTGGCTTTGCTGGAGTATGTCGGCAAACTCAGAAAAACCGATATTGTTTCATTGATTGCCTTCAACGAAGAATCGGTGATACTGGTTCCGGCACAGCCTGTGGGCGACGGACGCTATCTGCGCGATATGATCGAAGACATTGAAGCCGGCGGTGGTACCAATATTTATAATGGAATGGTGGACGGTTACAACCAGGTTCTGAAAAATATGATTCCGAAAGGCACCAACCGCGTGGTACTTCTGACAGACGGATATGGCACTACGCCTATCGAAGAGATTGTCGGCAAATCGAAAGAATACAACGCAAAAGGTATTGAATTATCGGCCGTTGGTGTCGGCGAAGGATACAATCAGGCCTTATTGTCGCTGCTGGCCACCGAAGGCGGCGGACTGATTCATTTTGCCGGCAGTTCTGCTGAAATCAAACGCGTGTTTGAACGCGAATTAATCAGTGTTTTAAATCCATGCGCCAAAGATGTTCATGTTGAAATTGAATACAACGATCAGATTATTTTCAAGCAGCTGTATGGCTTCCCGAGCGAGAAACGAAGCGAGGGTGTGGTAGATATGAAACTCGACAATATCTATCCGGGGCTGAATACGCTGGCACTGGTAAAATTTGATCTTCACAATCCGACAAAGGAAATTGAAAACAAACCGGTGATTGTGCGCATGAAATATTATGATTTCAAAAAGCAACAACAAGTCACTACCGAAGATAAGGCATATTTGAAATGGTCGCCTGCAACCGGGCAGCTGGAGCTGATTATGGAAGCGCAGCATAAAAAGTTATACGCCATTGCCATTTTAAATCAATCGCTGAAAGTAATGGCCGAAGCCCACGCCGCCGGCGATGCTCAAGGAGCCCTGAATGCGATCAACAGCGCATTGGCACAGGTGAAATCAATCTACCCCGAAGCCGAAGATGAAGACGTCATCAGCCTGGTAAACACCATCAACAACTATGCAGTTGCTCTCACGCAGGTAATGAAAAACAAGGCGGAAGGGCAATAATCAGAATAAAATCAGACATATTTCCGGCAACGACATCTTTGTTTCGTCAATCATCCGATTAAAGAAATTTGCCTATATTTGAAGATTCATCATAAAAATCATACTCATGAAAGCATTGATTATTTTTCTGATGTTCGCTGGATTTTCTGTTGCAGCCATGTGTCAGCACGAAGTTAATCCGCAGGCAAAAGAGCATTTATATTACGGCATTAAAAAAGAGCAAAAAGGCGACTACGAGGGGGCTCTGGAAGAATACACCAAGGCCATTCAAATCGATGAAGAATATGCCGATGCGTATTATAATCGCGGAATGCTGTTGCTGCAACATGGCGAGGCTGATTTAAAACCCTATGGCTGCAGCGATCTGCAAATGGCTATGCATTATGGGTATACACCGGCCAGTTCAATGCATTATAATTATTGTAATGATTGAGATAAACTTTTTCTCTGATTGTTGAAAAAAGCGAAGATTAAATCTTTCTGTTCTGTATTTTTTTCGATATCAATCAGCAACAAGCTTTGCGCCCTAAGCATTTCGCGTTGCGCAATGTGCGTCTGAAAGTGCTGACCGCGAGCGTCAGTACTGAAAGTCCCGACCGACAGCGTCGGTTATGTGCCCTATGCCGCTTGCCCTATGCCGCCCGCGTTGCGCGTTGTGCCTTATGCGTCGTGCGTTGTGCCTCAGCACATTAGCACATTATCTCATCAACACATTAAAAATAGTATTTTTGCATCAAAATTCACCAGTATGAAAGCATTCGTTTTTCCGGGCCAGGGTGCCCAGTTTCCCGGAATGGGAAAAGACCTCTATGACCGCTTCCCAATGGCAAAGGAGATGTTCGATCAGGCCAATACCATTCTTGGTTTCAACATCACGGACATCATGTTCAGCGGAACCGAAGAAGATTTGCGTCAGACCCGTGTAACCCAGCCGGCCATTTTCCTCCACAGCGTAATTCTGGCCAAATGCATGGGCGCAGCTTATGCTCCCGAAATGACAGCAGGACATTCATTGGGCGAATTCTCGGCCCTGACCGCTGCCGGCGCATTGTCGTTCGAAGACGGGCTGAAGCTTGTTTATGCACGCGCCATGGCCATGCAGAAGGCATGCGAAGCGCAACCCAGCACCATGGCTGCTATCCTTGGCCTCGACGATGACAAAGTGGAAGAAGTGCTCAAAGGTATTACCGACGAAGTCGTTGTTCCTGCCAACTACAACAGCCAGGGACAGCTCGTAATCTC
>CAZJOL010000212.1:0-5015 GCA_964547605.1 uncultured Bacteroidaceae bacterium
GAAGCGATTACCGATAGTTAGCAGAGCAGGATGACAGTCGTTTTTGCTTTGTCTCATGAAATATCGGGGAGAGCGCAAAATTCAACAACTATCTCGCTACTGCAATTTTCACTTTTTTCTTTTTCAGCGGCTCATCGCGGAGCAGACGAAGCAATTCAGGAACTTTATTCCTTTTTACAGCGGCAAACGAAATAAAGTCGAGCACATGAATCAACCCCAATTCATCTTTTTGAAGTTTGCCTTTTTGCAGCAAAAGCCCGACAATATCCACTTTGTTTACTTTGTCTTTTTTGCCGGTGCTGATATAAATGGTTTGCCAATCGGAGGGTTTCGGAACGACTGTATTTTCGGACAATGTCTCTACTGGCGGCTTTTCAGTGATATATGCCGGAAGTTTTTCCTCACCGGAAAGCAACAGAAACGCATTTCCCTGCGCGTGCATTCTGGCGGTACGGCCGTTGCGGTGTGTAAATGCTGTTTCAGTGGATGGTAACTGATAATGAATGATGTTTTCAATCAGAGGAATATCAAGTCCGCGCGAAGCAAGATCAGTCGTTATGAGCACACGGACACTGCCATTGCTGAATTTTATCAGGGCACGCTCGCGCTCGTCCTGTTCCAGTCCGCCGTGAAAGATGTCGTTTTCCAACTGTCGCTCCGACAAAAACCGGCTGATTCTTTCCACAGCTTCGCGGTGGTTGCAGAAGACAAGCGTGGAATGTTTTCCCAGATGACAAAGTAAGCGAAACAATGTTTCCGTTTTTTCAATAGTGTCCGACATAACCATTTTAAGCGCAAGGCCTTCGGCTGGTCCGTCTGCCAGAAAATTCAGCGTTGCCGGGTCGTTTATACCGGTAAAATCAGGAATAATCAGTGATTGTGTCGCCGAAGTAAGCACTCTTTTTTTCAATTGTTTCAGCCGGCCAATGATGAAACTCATCTCATTTTCAAAACCAAATTCCAGACTTTTGTCAAATTCATCCAGCACCAGTATTTGCATTCCCGAGGTGTCAATGTGTTCGCGCCGAAGGTGATCGGCAATCCGGCCGGGTGTACCAATAAGCAGGGCTGGCCTGGCCTGCAGGCTTTTTTTCTCTACCGAAACAGCATGACCACCATAACAGCATAAAGATCTGAAACCGGTTTTCATTGATTTAAAAACATGCTCAATCTGAATGGACAGTTCGCGCGACGGCGCCAATACAAGTGCCTGAATCTGGTCTTTGTTTGCATCCATCATTTTGAGAATGGGCAGTAAAAACGCGATTGTTTTTCCGGAACCGGTGGGAGCAAGTAGTACTGTATTTTGGTTTTTTTCAATGGAATCGATAGCATCAAGCTGCATGAAATTTAACTTTTCAATATGCAGGTTTTCAATCGCTGATGCAATCAGGTTGGTCGTGTGCGTCATGCTGCAAAGATACTACGAAATACAGTTTAAAATAGCAACCCTCGCAGAGTTCGGAACTCTGCGAGGGTTTTATTTTAATTAAACTGCGGATCTGCCGGCAGATGTGTCCAGAAATTATACTCATCGCCGAGCTGTTTTACCAGTCCTGGCCAGACAAGTTCGGGCTTCATCTGAATGAGCTCATTCAGTTTCGGAACGGTGACAGCCCATGCATTTTTCTTTAATTCACCTTCGAGTTGGTGGGCATCCCAGCCGGAATATCCAAGGAAAAAGCGGATGGTTTCAGGCGAAATATGGCCGGCCAGAATATTGTCAACCACGCTGGTGATGCGGCCGCCCCAGAAAAGATCGTCGCCGATATGCTCGCTGCCTTCGATGATGTCGCCGTGCGAATGAATGAAAAAAATGCTTTTTGGATCAACCGGTCCGCCAATGTACAAAGGTGCATCGAAATCGCCGAGGTCGGGCATGATTTCGCTGATGTTGGTTTTGATCGGTTTATTGATGATAACGCCAAAAGAACCGTCTTCGCCGTGATCGACCAGCAACACTGCCGAGCGGCGGAAATAAAAATCCTGAAGCAGCGGCTCTGAGATCAGAACCCGCCCGGTGGCCGGTGCAACTGCATTGGATTTGATTTCAAACATGGCTCGTGTTGTTAACTGGTGATTCTTTATTACTTTTGACGTCGGGAATTGACAAAAGTTGTTCCGAAAATGGAAATTGTTGATAAAAATGCCAGTTTTGTTGAATTCAGGAAGAAATTTCCTGTATTTACCTATGAGTCTTTTGATTACAAACTGACAGAGCGGGGTATTTCGTTCAGTTTTCATTTTCATATTGGCGACGAATGGCATTTTAATCCTGCTTCAGAGATTGATTTTCAGCAGGTTCCGTTTTTGAAAAATATTCCGGAAGCTGAAATCGAAAATCTGGTTTTTCATATCGGCATGATTGAGCTTATCAGTTACTGGAAGCCAACTTGCTCACCATCGGTTGTAATAAAACCATACAGATTGTCCGAGGATCAGATCAAATGGTGGAAAAAGCTTTGGTACAACGGTCTTGGTGAATTTTTTTACATCAATTCAATTCAAACATCGGCAAAGGATTTCCTGTGGTTTTCATCCGGCGAAAAAGAGCTTTCATCATTTGATTACAGCGCCGGAAATCCGCTCTCAACGCTGGTTCCCATCGGTGGCGGCAAGGATTCGCCGGTGACGCTTGAACTGATAAAAAACAGCGGCCGCCAGGTGATTCCGCTTATCATCAATCCGCGGGGAGCTACACTCAATACGGTAAAAATGTCAGGTCTGCCGATGGATGCATTTGTCTCCGTAAAACGCAGCATTGATCCGGGTTTGCTTGAGATGAACAGCAAGGGATATCTCAACGGACACACACCGTTCAGTGCCATGCTGGCATTCTATACACTGCTGATGGCGCGGATGACCGGAGTTTCAGACATTGCATTGTCAAACGAATCGAGTGCCAACGAAAGCACAGTTCCCGGAACAGATGTGAATCATCAGTATTCGAAATCCTTTGAATTTGAGCAGGATTTCAGAGACTACTGCAAACAATACATTTCGGAAGGATTCAATTATTTTTCATTTCTGCGGCCGTTGACCGAATTGCAGATTGCAGCGTTGTTTTCGCGAATGACGGCCTACCATGCGGTTTTCCGCAGCTGTAATGCTGGAAGTAAAGAAGACATCTGGTGTGGCAAATGTCCGAAATGTCTTTTTGCCAACATCATTTTATCTCCATTTTTGTCGCCGGAAAAACTGAAAGAAATATTCGGCTCAGACCTGTTTGATGACAAAGCATTGGAAACCGCATTTGATGAGCTTACCGGAAAGATTCCCGTAAAACCTTTTGAATGTGTCGGAACGGTTTCGGAAGTCAATGAGGCCATCCAGCTTGCCATTCAGAAGTTTTATAATGAAAAAGACACATTGCCGTATCTGTTATCGGTGTATGAAAAACGGCATCCGGAAACGGTTGTAAATAGTCCTGGTTTTTGGAACAAAGAACATAATCTGTCACCATTTTACGAAAAAATACTGCAACATGTATCAGGAGCTGAATAATCTGATTGAATACCTCAGGGGATCTCGGATCCTGATAGCCGGCTTTGGACGCGAAGGACAGAGCACACTGCGTTTTCTGAAACAGTTTTTACCGGACAACGAAATCACCATTGGAGACAAGAACGAGATTGAACTTCCTGAAGAATTTGCGGGAATGAATGTTCAGAAACTGTGTGGTGATGCTTATTTGGGCGATGCAGATCAATTCGATCTGATGATTAAAACGCCCGGAATCAGCTTGAAAGAAGTCCCTGAGAAATGGGTCAGATCGGATAAACTGTCTTCGCAGACAGGTTTGCTGCTGCAGTTTTTCGGGCATAAGGTGATTGGCATCACCGGAACAAAAGGCAAAAGTACAACTACGACTTTAATACATCACATTCTGACAACCAATGGCCGAAAGGCGCTGCTGGCGGGCAATATGGGACTTCCGTTTTTTGATCAGCTGGCTGATGCAGAAAAGAAAACCATTGTTGCAGAATTGTCGAGTCATCAGCTTGAGACAGTGTATCATTCGCCTGCAATTGCTGTATTGCTGAATATTTTTCCGGAGCATCTCGATCATTACGAGGATTTCGAGGCATATGCCAGAGCCAAATGGAATATCGGTCTTTATCAGAAATGGGGTGGCCGCCTTTTTATTCCTGCTGAGTGGATAGGCGAGAAATGGACCAATTACCAAAAGCAGTGTTCAGGTCAGATTACCGGATTTGGAGCTGAAAATGATGAGATCATGTTTGAATTCGATGAAAATCATTTCAGTGAGCGGATCGATCTGAACCGCATTCCGGTGAAGGGCGTTCACAATCTCATTAATAGCGCGGCAGCCATTGGAGCCGTTATTGAAGCCGGTCTCGAGTTGCAGGATGCGATAAATGCCCTCTATACTTTCAATCCATTGCCGCATCGACTTGAATTTATCAAAGAAGTGAACGGCGTGAAATACATCAATGATTCAATTTCGACTATCCCGCAATCGGCCATTGCAGCTTTGAAGGCCTTTCCGCTGACTGACACCATTATTCTCGGGGGGTTCAACCGAGGCATTGATTATTCGGAGCTGATTGAATATTTACCGAAGAGCGATGTCAAAAACCTTGTTCTGATGGGCGATGTAGGAAAGCTGATCGGCGAATTGATGAGTAAAACAAGGTCGGGTATTAAATTATTCCATGTCGATTCCATGCAGGATGCAGTGGCTGTGGCTTCCCGAAACACCCGGCCGGGCAGGGTTTGCCTGTTGTCGCCGGCTGCCGCAAGCTACGATAAATACATCAACTTCGAGTACCGCGGCAATGATTTCCGCAAGTGCGTTGAGGAGTTGTAGGGTATTGCCACGAGGGCACAAAGGCACGAATGAGTTAAGGATGGTTCCCTTGGACGCAGGCTATCCCGACATCCACACTTCGACTTCGCTGCTTATGAACACAAATGCTTAAAATTCTGAAAATCAACAAAAAAAGTCTAATGAAGTTCCCGGTCTCCGCTTGTCCACAAGCTTTGCCGGTGGA
>CAZJOL010000213.1:0-4997 GCA_964547605.1 uncultured Bacteroidaceae bacterium
TAAACTGCTCTTAATCTTGCTTTTAGGCGGTTTTATTCATAGGAGTCATCAAGTTCATAAAGGTACTTCTGGAGATTTTATCAACGAACTTTCGATTTCTGCCAGCGAAACTCTGAATCAGGCTTCACCACATGTGAAGAGTGATTCAATTAGTGAAAATCTGTAGTGCGTGAGGTTTAATCTTTTTGCGCAAATCGGCGTCATTCGCGGAAGAAGAAGCGAAGATGCGTCGAAGGATTTCCAGGAGTATCCCGGCACCCCATGAACACTGAATAAAGAACCTGTCTGCAACAGGCAGGCAAGAAAGTGAGAATTTTGAAAGGTACTTTATTCGGGTTTTCCTTCTTACTTCAAATTTCCATGTTCCTTGTTCAAAATTCTTTTTGTGTCTTCGTGTCATTGTGGCAAATTTCCTTTGCCATTGCCGGATATAAAAGCTGCACCAAAAATTTCTTTTTTATAAGGTAAATTACCGTACCTTTGCACCCTGATTTTTCAATCACTAACTCACTGATTTCATGTCATCCGGCAAAAAAATAACTTCTGCTCTGATTTCCGTTTACGATAAAACGGGACTGGAACCCATTATTCACCGATTGAACGAACTTGGCGTAACGCTGTACTCCACCGGCGGCACCGCCGACTTCATCCAGAAGCTGGGTGTCAAGGTTACCGATATTTCCGAGCTCACCGGTTATCCGCCCGTATTTCATGGCCGCGTGAAAACCCTGCACCCTGCCGTGTTCGGAGGTATTCTATATCGCCGCGACAACAGCGAAGATCTGGCTCAGGCAAAGGAATTCAACATCCGCGCAATTGATCTCGTCGTGGTAGATTTATATCCCTTCGAAGAAACCCTAAAAAAGACCAGCGAAGAAGCCCAGCTGATTGAGAAAATCGACATTGGCGGCATCAGTCTGATCCGTGCCGGAGCGAAAAATTTCAACGATGTGCTGATTGTTCCTTCGGTTGACTATTATGGCGATCTGCTCGATATTCTGCAAAGCGGCGAAACAACCCGCGAACAGCGCCGGCTCTTTGCCACACGCTCTTTTGAAGTGTCGTCGCACTACGACTCACAGATTTTCACCTGGATGAACGGCAACCACGAAGTGGACGCTATGAAACTCAGTCTCCGCAACGGATCGCAACTCCGCTACGGTGAAAATCCCGCACAGAAAGCCCGTTTTTACGGCAATATGGATGAATATCTCACCAAGTTGAACGGAAAAGAACTTTCATACAACAATCTGCAGGACATTGGCGGAGCGCTTGATCTTTTGGGCGAATTCGACGACTGCGCCTGTGTGATTGTGAAACACACCAATGCCTGCGGTGTTGCCGAAGCCGGCACTGTAAACGAAGCCTGGACCAAAGCCCTCAGCTGCGATCCTGTTTCTGCATTTGGTGGCATTGTAGCTTTCAATAAAAAACTTGACGCAGAGACCTGCGCGAAGCTGCATGAATTTTTCTTCGAAGTGCTGATTGCCCCCGATTTCGACGAAGCCGGTCTGGCGCAACTTACATCGAAGAAAAACCGTATAATTGTCCGCCTGAATAAATTACCCCAGGCAACATCGATGATCAAACAACTTTCGTTCGGCTGCCTCTGGCAGGAAACCGACAGCCTGAAAGAAAACCCGCAGCAATGGGAGCTGAAAGCTGGGAATGCGCCAGCCCAGGCTGTGATTGACAACATGCTCTTCGGAATGAAAGTGGTGAAGCATCTGAAATCAAATGCCATCGTGCTGGTGAAAGACCGTTTGCTTATCGGCAGCGGCACAGGCCAGACCAACCGCGTTGATGCGGTGAAACAATCAGTCGAAAAGGCAATAAAATTCGGCTTCGACGTTTCGGAAAGCACTTTGTGTTCCGACGCGTTTTTTCCATTCAGTGACAGCGCTGAAATCGCATACAATGCGGGTGTAACTGCCATTGCCGAACCCGGAGGCTCAATCCGCGACGAAGACACGATAAAATACTGCACCGAAAAAAACATCACACTGATGTTTACCGGTAACCGACATTTCAAACATTAAAATATCTGAACAGGACTATGGGACTTTTCAATTTCATGACGAAAGAAATAGCAATGGACCTCGGAACGGCCAACACTGTCATTATTCACAATGACAAAGTGGTGGTTGATGAACCTTCGATTGTTGCTATTGACCGCACAACCAACAAAATCATGGCGGTAGGAAAACGGGCCATGATGATGCACGGAAAAACACACGAAAACATAAAAACCATCCGCCCGCTGCGCGACGGTGTTATTGCAGATTTCATGATTGCCGAACACATGATGCGCGAGTTGATCAAGATGATCAATACACGCAAACCGCTGTTCCCGCCTTCATTGCGAATGGTTATCAGTATCCCGAGCGGCATCACAGAAGTGGAAGAACGCGCCGTACGTGACTCTGCCGAACAGGCCGGAGCTAAAGAAGTACGTCTGATTCACGAGCCCATGGCAGCTGCCATCGGTATCGGACTCGATGTTCTTGAGCCATCAGGGAACATGATAATTGACATCGGTGGCGGTACCAGCGAAATCGCTGTTATCGCGCTTGGCGGAATTGTGAGCAACAAAAGCATCCGCATTGCCGGTGATGATTTCAATGCCGACATCGAAGAATACATGCGGAAGGCACACAACCTCAGCATCGGTGAAAGAACAGCCGAGCGCGTCAAAATTGAAGTGGGTGCTGCCATGGCCGAAATTGAAAATTTACCTCCAGATTTCCCTGTTCACGGACGTCACTTGCTATCAGGTATTCCGCGCGAAGTTATGGTCTCACATGCCGAAATTGCACAGGCACTTGATAAAACCATTAGTAAAATTGAAGCAGCTATTCTGAATGCCCTTGAAAACACGCCTCCGGAGCTATCTGCCGACATTCTCAATACTGGTATTTACATGGCTGGTGGCGGTTCTCTCCTCCGTGGTCTCGACAAACGAATTGAACAGAAAACCAAGCTGAAGGTACATGTGGCCGAAGATCCGCTGCGCGCTGTTGCACGTGGTGCCGGTATCGCTCTCAAAAACTTCGATAAATTCCCGTTCCTGATCAAATAAGCGAAAGCGCTTTATGCGAAATCTTCTGGACTTTATAAAGAGTATTCGCATTCTGTTGCTGTTCCTGTTTCTCGAAACTATGGCGTTGCTCTTCACTTTTAATGAAAGTGCCTTTCATGGAGCCGCTTCGTTTCAGTTTTTCACAGGGATCAACAACCGTATCATGGGCATACGATCCAATGTGGTTTCATTCTTCAATCTGCGCGATGAAAACCGAAAACTGGTTGAAGAAAATATGAGACTGCGTGAGCAACTCAAAGAGTCCTACATCATTTCGGATCAGCGTGTTTTTACCGTAAATGACACGCTGTACCGGCAGGAATTTGAATACCTCACCGCGAGTGTAATCAATTATACCATCAGTTATCAGGACAATTACATCACACTGGACAAAGGATCGCAACAGGGAATTGAAGAAGGCATGGGCGTTTATTCACCTGCCGGTGTGGTTGGTATTGTTGACCATGTTTCAAAAAATTATTGCCTTGTTCGTTCAGTACTGCATTCCGAAGTTACAGTCAGTACTACGATCAAAGATAAAGGTGTGACCGGCACCTGCGTCTGGGACGGCGTGAATTACGCCTATGGTGTGCTTAAAGACATTCCCGTTCATGTGAAACTAAAACAGGGCGACACGCTGCTTACAAGCAATTACAGCAGCATATTCCCTGCTGGAATTCCGGTTGGTTATGTCACGGAATTCAGCACCGATGCCACACGCGCATTTTACAATGTCCGGTATCGCATTGCAGCCGATTTTGGCAACCTGTCTTCGGTTTATATCATTCGCAACCTGATCAAAGGAGAGCTCGAAGAACTCGAAAAGCTGAAGGAGGATAAGAATGAACAATAAGCTGATTCTTTCCAATATCTTTCGCTTTCTGATTGTCATTCTGCTTCAGGTGACAATCTTCAACTACACAAATCTTTTTGGATACATCAATCCATTCGTTTATCTCTATTTTGTTCTGCTGATTCCGTTTGAAACTCCTATGTGGATCGCACTACTCCTTGCTTTTCTCACAGGGTTTACACAGGATCTGTTTACAAGCACCGGCGGGCTGCATGCGGCTGCAACAACAGCCATCGCTTATCTGAGACCGGTTTTGCTTCGCACCATCGTCTCCAAAAGAGAGTACGAATCAGGTCTGCAGCCAGGAGTGAGCGATCTTGGATGGAAATGGTTTCTCACCTACGCCGGCGTATCGATTCTCATTCACAGTCTCCTCGTCTTTTATCTCGATGTATTTCGCTTCAGTCATTTCTTCATCACCTTCAAACACGCATTGTTTCAGGCGCTCGCAACATTGTTCTTCGTTGCACTATTTGAGTTTGTTGTGAATATTAGGAAGAAGTGATGACATTCTGAAACATATTTTGTCGTTTTAAAAAATATTGAGGGTAACACACCTTTGTATATACTTTTGGGAAACAGAAGAAAAAGTGTTGAGTTCCCGGTCACTTGTTGAGTTTCAGCATTCACTGCCAAACCGGGATCTCTCCTAAGAGAACAGACTTTTCTTCTGTTGATTTATTGTGTACAGCCTATGTCTTTTACAACATATATACGCTAAAAAATTGAATTTAAAAACAACAACAATTTCATCCCTTAATTTCCATAAACGTAATGATCAATCATATCCTCACTCTGAAGTTCATGTTTCGTGAATAAATCCAATAGCCTTGAATGCAGTTTGGATCCAATACTATAACGGGATAAAGCGATTGTAACACTGTCATTAAAATCTTCAATACACTCTCCTTTAATTTCTATCAATACAAGTTTCCGGCTTCTTAAGCCCGGATTCTTGTCGTATGCTTCCACCCGTTTCAAAAACTCAGAGAACAAATTGATGCCCAGCCTGCACATTCTTATTGAATCATCTACAGGAAGAGGAGTTGATACCACTTTCATCAA
>CAZJOL010000214.1:0-4993 GCA_964547605.1 uncultured Bacteroidaceae bacterium
TGAAACAAAAAAATGGGTGGAGCAGCAAAATGCCGTTACCAGTGAGTATCTCAGCAAAATCCCTTTCCGCGATCAGATCCGCGAGCGGCTGCAGAAACTCTGGAACTACGAAAAATCAGGTATCCCGTTTAAAAAAGGTCCCTGGGTTTTCTGCTTCCGCAATACCGGATTGCAGAACCAAAGCTTATTGTATGTTCGTGAAGGTTACGAAGGGAGCGAACGTCTGCTGCTTGATCCGAACACGCTTTCGGAAGATGGCACTACCGCATTGAGCGACTATTCGGTTTCGAAAGACTATAAGTATATGGCTTTTTCAACATCAAAAGGTGGCAGTGACTGGAACGACATTCAGGTGATGGAAATCAAAACAGGAAAAATGCTTCCTGATGTAGTGAAATGGACCAAATTCTCAGGCATCGCATGGTACAAAGACGGATTCTTTTATTCGGCCTATGAGGTTAAAGATGAAAATAAAGCGCTTTCAACCAAGAATGAATTCCATAAAGTTTTTTATCACAAGCTCGGTACATCGCAGGCAAAGGATATTCTGATTTATGAAAACAAGGAGTACCCGCTGCGCAATTATGGCGTCTTTCTCGATGAAGATGAAAAATATATGTTTCTGAGCGAAAGCGAGAGTACCAGTGGGAACGCGCTCTGGATGAGGGCTGCAGGAACTGCTGATGCCAAATGGACAAAAATTGCGGATGGCTTTGAATTCGATTACAGCTTCATAGGTGTTGTTGATGGGAAAATTTATATTCTCACAAATGATGGCGCGCCAAACAACCGTCTGATCTCTGTTGACCCGGCCAATCCTGGTGTAAGCAGCTGGCGTGATGTGATTTCTGAATCGGAAAATGTGCTCCAGTCAGTTTCATACATCAACAAAAAACTGGTTGTGAATTATCTCGAAGACGCATCAGACCGCATTTATATTTATTCTGCAGGCGGAAAGATGGAAAAACAGATTGAATTGCCGGGGATTGGGACACTGGGTGGTCCTTCCGGAAACCGCGATGAATCGGTGTTTTTCTATTCCTATACCAGCTATACCATGCCAAACAGCATTTTCCGCTATGACATGAAAAACGGAAGCAACGAAAAATACTGGAGTCCCAAAGTAGATTTCAATCCGGACGAATTCACAACAACGCAGGTGTTTTTTACAAGCAAGGATGGAACAAAGATTCCGATGTTTCTGACCTATCGTAAAGACATGAAACTTGATGGAGAAAGGCCAGTATTGCTGTATGGTTATGGAGGCTTCAACATCAGTCTCACTCCGGGTTTCCGGCTTACGGCCATTCCATTTCTCGAAGCCGGTGGCATTTATGCTGTCGTGAATCTGCGTGGTGGTGGCGAATACGGAAAGAAATGGCATGAGTCGGGGACAAAGGACCAGAAACAGAATGTTTTTGATGATTTTATTTCAGCTGCTGAATATCTGATTAAAAACGAATACACCAATTCTTCGAAAATCGCCATCCAGGGCGGGTCAAACGGAGGTCTGCTTGTTGGTGCGTGCATGACACAACGCCCCGATTTATTCAAAGTCGCATTACCGGCTGTTGGAGTAATGGATATGCTGCGCTTTCAGAAATTCACCATTGGCTGGGCTTGGACAGGAGATTATGGTTCAAGCGATAATGAGGTTGATTTTCACTACATCTATAAATACAGTCCGCTGCACAATATAAAAGAGGGCGTTCAGTATCCGGCTACACTGGTCACAACGGCCGATCACGATGACCGCGTTGTTCCGGCCCATTCCTACAAATTCATTTCCGAATTGCAATACAAGCATCGGGGTGAAAATCCGGTACTCATTCGCATTGAGACCATGGCCGGACACGGCGCCGGAAAGCCGACTTCGAAGCAGATTGACGAAGCTGCAGATGTACTTTCATTCATGATGTATAATCTGGGCATTCAGCCAAAATAGTAAAACAAACTAAAACACAAGTGCTTGTGTGATGATTTATATCATCATTGAAGCGAAAAAAAGAAAAACAATCGTTGGTAACTTTGCATAAAACAAAAACAGCATGAAAATTTCGCACATCGCATCGGTCTTTTTCTCAGTCCTGATTATGGCATCGTGCTCAGGTAACAAGGAAAACAAAAACAGTGATTCAGATTCAACCAAAAATGAAAACAACACCGAAACAAATGAAACAGGTTCGGCGTTTTCAACTGAAGGGAACGGAAAAGTCGTGTACCTAAATACACAGAACTTTACTGATCACATTTTTGATTTCCGCAATGAAAAGGAATGGAAGTTGAAAAGCAGCACGCCATGCGTGATTGACTTCTATGCCGACTGGTGTAAACCTTGCAAAATGGTCGCTCCGATTATGGAAGAGCTTGCATCAGAATACAAGGGCAAAATTCAGTTCTATAAGGTGAATACCGATATGGAACAGGAATTAGCCAATGAATTCGGCATTGAGAGCATTCCAAGCATCATGATGTGTCCGATCGAAGGCAAACCTGTCATGAGCGTCGATTCATTGCCTAAAAGCGAGTATGTGCGGATGATTCAGGAAGTGATTCTCAGTGCAAATTAAACCAAAACAAAATGGAACATCTTACCAGCGAAACGTTCAAACAAAAAGTCTTCAATTACGAAGTAAACAAGGAGTGGAAATTCGAAGGCCAGCTCCCCTGCATCATTGACTTCTATGCCGACTGGTGCGGCCCTTGTAAAATGGTGGCTCCCGTACTCGATGAGCTTTCGAAAGAGTATGAAGGGAAAATAAACATTTACAAGGTAAACACCGAAGAACAACAGGAACTGGCCGCAGCATTCGGAATTCAAAGCATTCCCAGTATTCTGTTCTGTCCCATGAACGAACAGCCACAGATGGCCATGGGAGCGCTTCCAAAGCCCACCTTTGTTCAGGCGATCAATGACATTCTTTTAAAACAATAATCATATGAAAGCAGCTTTCGTTACCGGTATTGCTATATTGGCATTTGTGACATTATCAGCACAGACAACAATTCCCAATGCCGGTTTCGAAAACTGGACGGCATCAGGTTCGTACGAAAATCCGGATTCATGGGACAGTCCCAACGATGTAACATCATCGCTCGGAAAAATCGTGGTTGAAAAAGAAGACGTGTATGTTCACGGTGGCAATTTTGCAGCCATGATCACCGTATTTTCATCATTTGCCGGAAACCTGCCGGGGATGCTCACCCTGGGAGACTTCAGTTTTGATCTGATGAGCATGACTGCTACTATAGACGGTGGGACACCATTCACGGGCAAACCTGAAAAAATGACCGGAATGGTATCAGTATGAACCCAACAACAATGACATATGCCTGATTGGTGCATTTCTGCTGCAGGACAACAGCGGCACGTGGGATACCATTGCTACAGCGGGTTTTGAAAGCACCGCCACAGTTCTCACATGGACACAATTCGAAGCAGTTTTTGATTACCGCAACAGCAACACACCGACGCATATGAATATCATCCTGCTGCCGACCGACCGCAACAATCCTCAGGCTGGCAGCACCATTTACATCGATGACCTGACCTTTGAATACGCGCAGTCAATCGGAGAAAATAATAATTCCGCAAAGCTTTTTTCAGATCATGATGCCAATCTGATCAAACTGAATTTTGCTGAAGCAACCGATGCGACAATTGTCCTAAGCGACATTAACGGAAGAACACTTAAGAAAATTCATGCTTCAGGTATCGAAGCAAGCATTGGAATGGCGGGCATTCCGAAAGGAGTTTATATAGTACATATTTCTGATCGTTCAAATATTTATTCAATCAAAACCATATGGTAAGAAACTTAACCCGCGTTTTTTTTATCAGCGTAATACTGATGATTTTCCTGTCGGCGAATGTGCATGCACAGGAAGAAAAACAGCCACTGATAAACATAAAAACAAATCCGTTTGCCTCCATGCTGAGCATGATTCCGCTAAGCATTGAAACATTTATAACCTCTGATTTAAGTGCTACTGCAAATGTTTTCATTGTCAGTTCAAGCAATGGTGTAAGCGAAACCTACTTTAAGCAAAGCGGCTTTGGGATTTCGCCGGAGTTGCGCTGGTATTTTACCGACAATGTGATCAACGGGCAAAAAAACAGGGTGTATGCAGCTGCGTTGTACAGCTACGAAGAAGGCACCAACACTACACTTGACCGCTATGACGATCCCATTCCCGGATGGAGCCATGCAGTCGGAGGCGCATTGCTTGTGGGAAATCAGTGGTTCTTCAAGAATCGCTTTACCGTCGATTTGTTTCTGGGACCTGCATACATGAGTTATGTCAAAAATGAGGATTTCGAAACCAACCTTTCCAAAGGAGGTTTTTTCCTTGGATTGCTCGGTTCAAAATCAAGCGGCACCAGAGTAAAATTCGGTTTTAACATCGGGATTGCATTCTGACCTGATAAATACCTCAATGGTTTTTTACTTGCATACTGACTGATTAAAGCGATAAAGCTCAGGTATTAAGCCATGATTTTTCTTTCAAAATAATTTTTTTCTGTCAAGTGAAATCTTTTCTATCTTTGTCCACCAAATTGATAGAAAATGATGGCTGAAATTACGATGAAACTTGCATGGAGCGAATTCATCTGGAGTGATAAAATATGGATCATCATCGGTGCGGTGTTTATGATTCTTGGACTTGTGGGATGTTTTGTAAAAAAAATCCCGGGTACCCCATTCGGATTGGCTGGTTTACTCATGCTTCAGCTCATGGAAAAGCCGCCGTTCTTTACTTTTCAGATTCTGATTTTATCGGCCATTACCATTGTGGTGATCAGTGTGGATTATGTTGCACCTGTCATTGCTGAAAAGAAATTCGGAAAAACGAAACCGGGAATCATTATCAGCAACATAGTGAAATTCGCTGTCGTTGGATATATGACCTATCTGTTTGTTATGGGTATTGTGCAGGCGCATGCCTGATTCAGGTTGCGAAACGCTCTCTTTTAGTGGAAAGTTTCTAAAGT
>CAZJOL010000215.1:0-3061 GCA_964547605.1 uncultured Bacteroidaceae bacterium
AGCCGGCCTGGCCGATGCACTCATATTGATGCAACATCAGGGAAAAACGCCTGAGCAATACTAGCACAACGCCTTGCGAGTTAAAAGTTTATAATGTTCGTAAAGTTGAAAGGCACCGTAAAAACATATGGCATGATCTGAATGCGCTCTCGCTCTGATTCCCGCTCTGTATTTGGCATGCGGCGCACATCGCTCAACGCACAATGCGCAACGCTTGGCGTTTGGCAAAGCTTCGCTCTCGCTCTGAGGTCTCCTTGAGCCCCGCCGCTGTCACATTGAGCAGAGTCGAAATGTCGATAGCGGGGTAAACTCCGTCGAAATGAAGACCGCGCCACACAGCCTCGTTCGCAGCCGCTTTAGCGTCAGGCAGGGCGAATTAATCAGAGTTGTATATTTTTATTTCGGAAATTTTTCATAGTTTTGAATTATGTATTGAGGCTCTAGTAATTTGAGATTTTGTTGATTTTTGCTTTTACACAATGAAAATCTTTTTCATCATTTTATTCCTGCAGTTGCCTGTTGCTGCTTTTTCGCAGTTGAATCAGGTCGAAAACGATAGTCTTATCTATTACCTGAAAAATAAAAATATTGGCAATGTTTTAATTTGCGGGACATCTTTTCAGGTAAATAACCCCTTTGCCTGGTCATATCAGGACCTGCTTCCAATGAAGATTACACGGTTAAGTAATAATAAATCAAGTGCTTTTTTGAATGATATTAAGGAGCCGCTTTTATCAACAATAAATACACAATGTATGCATGAGGAAATCGGCACTGTAGACCTGCGACTTGCATGTATACTTTATTATGATGACAAATTAATTTGTATTGGTTTTGGGTGTGGTAATTTAATGACTGTGAGTAATCGGGTTTATTTCATTAATTTGAAAATTCTGCACGAGCTATACTCTGTTGTAAGGGATAAGAATATTAAACGGTCAATCAAGGTCTACAGGAAATTCATTGGAAAAAATTTTGAATGGTAATCTGTTTCTATTGATTTGAGAAAAAGTAATGGTAATCAGAATAACAAACATTTTTTAATATATGAATAAAGCATTTTCGCTTTTCATAATACTAGGTATTTGTTCTATTTTCCTTCATGGACAGATCCATTGTAATCATGAGCGATACACATCGGATACAAGCTATTACGATACCCCTTTTGGAAAAGCTTATTTCGTTATCAATCTGGTAGTGTTTGCAGATAGTGTTATTCATGAAAGTTATTTCAATACGGAACACTATACATATCGATTCAGGATTGATAATCATGACCCGAATCTAAAGTGTGTTGATACAACTGTTTCATGCTCCTACCCTGTGTCATTTCACACCTTGAACAATGAGTTGTTGCTGAGCACTGATACCTTCGATGTAAACAATCGTGTGAATCTGCATAGTTTGCGGAATGACACTGATTTGATTGTTTGTAAAAAGCCGGATTTACAATTTGGTTTTGGAAATTCCAGAATACTTGTCTGCTATATTTCAAAGGAACATTCATATAGTTCTGTAGTAATAGAAAGTGAAGGATCTTTGTTTTTCCTCAGAATAGAATATGACGATGGTATAGTGGCAATGGTTTTAAATGCAACATGTATTTTCGGGCAAACTCGATTGAGAAGGGTTTGTCAATAGGAGTCCAATGCCTCAGAAAAAAGATGAAACGAAGCACATTTGAAGTTGAAAAATTTCAGTGTTAGTAAAGAGGAAAGGTTACGTAATCGCAACGGCTTGCGGCATGCGGAGCGCAATGCACAACGCACAATGCATGCGGCATAGGGCATGCGGCTTGCGGCGCACATCGCTCAATGCACAACGCGCAACGCACAACGCACAACGCATAACGCGTAACGCGTAACGTGTAACGCCTGTAACGTCTGTAACGAAAAAGCTCCTTCTCAGAGCACTGACGCTTCGGTCGGCACAGAATGCTGAATGCTGATTACTGACAACTGACGGCTGCCCGACATCGACCTAACTCATAGCTCATCACTTATGACTCATCACTAAATAAGAAATTTTTCCCGTATATTTGTAAAATGGATTCTCTGCGCGATTTATTTTTCCGTCATGTGGCACAAACATCGCCTGAACCGCTTGCACTCGAAATTGTGTCGGCGAATGGATGCAAATTGTTTGCTGCCGATGGAAAGGAATATCTCGATTTTATTTCCGGAATTTCAGTCAGCAATCTCGGACACAATCATCCGGAAATAAACGCTGCCGTGATTGAGCAACTGAACAGGCACACACATCTTCTGGTGTACGGTGAATTTATCCAGAGTGCCCAAACCGGTCTTGCAGAGCTGCTTTGCAGTTTGCTGCCATCTTCGCTCAATAATGTATATTTTGTCAACAGCGGTGCCGAAGCCATTGACGGCGCGTTGAAACTGGCCAAACGCAGCACCGGGCGATTCGAAATTCTTTCCTGCCGCAACGCCTATCATGGAAGTTCAACCGGTCCGCTCAGCATTATGGGAAGCGAAGAATACAAAACCGCTTTCCGTCCGTTGCTGCCGGGAACAGGATTGATCGCCTTCAATAATCCGGATGAACTGAAATACATCACTGAAAAAACAGCTGCGGTTGTCATTGAACCGTTCCAGGCCGAAGCAGGCGTGCGGATTCCGGATAATGAATATTTTGTCTCATTGCGCAAACGTTGCGATGAAACAGGCACGTTGCTCATTCTCGATGAGGTTCAGACCGCTTTCGGGCGCACCGGAAAAATGTTTGCAATGGAGCATTTCGGAATTGTACCGGACATTCTTGTTCTCGCAAAAGCACTGGGTGGCGGATTTCCGCTCGGGGCCTTCGTTGCGAACGAGTCGATGATGAAGAATCTGACACATCATCCGGTACTTGGGCACATCACTACTTTCGGCGGACATCCGGTTTGTTGTGCAGCAGCGCTGGCTTCGCTGAAGGTGATGGCGCGTGAAAAATATTACCTGCAGGTTGCAGAAAAGGAAAAATTGTTTCGCAGTTTGCTGGCTGATTTACCCGGACTGATTGAATTCAGATCGGCCGGATTGCTGATGGCTGCTGAGTTTGA
>CAZJOL010000215.1:3161-4925 GCA_964547605.1 uncultured Bacteroidaceae bacterium
TACCCGGACTGATTGAATTCAGATCGGCCGGATTGCTGATGGCTGCTGAGTTTGATTCGTTTGAAACCAATCAGAAAATCATCAAGGCTTTGCTTTCTGAAGGCGTATTGACAGACTGGTTCCTGTTCTCGCCGCAAAGCATGCGGCTGGCTCCACCACTTATAATCAGCGAAGATGAAATACGCTCAGGCTGCGAAAAAATCATTAAAGTTGTAAACTCAATCCACCAAAAATAATGGAAAACAATCATGACAGATATTTTCTGCAGATGGCAGTTGATCTTGCCGCAGAAAATGTACGCAGCGGCAGGGGAGGGCCCTTCGGCGCTGTCATAGTTAAAGACGGTGAGGTGCTGGCCACCGGTGTGAACCTGGTGACAACCAACAATGATCCAACCGCTCATGCTGAAGTAACGGCAATCCGCAATGCCACTGCAAAGCTGAAGGATTTTCAGCTGAACGGATGCACGTTGTACAGCAGTTGCGAACCTTGTCCAATGTGTTTGGGAGCCATTTACTGGGCCCGCCCGGAACGGCTTGTGTATGCAACATCCAAACACGATGCTGCCGATGCTGGATTCGACGATGCCTTCATTTACGAAGAAATCGAATTGCCAATCGCACAGCGGCATCTGCAGACCGCATATTGTCCCGAAGAACCGTTTACATTACCTTTCCGTTTGTGGAAAGAGTCCGAAGGAAAAACGGAATACTGATTTATTGAACAATTGCAATGATGATTCCGCTATTTCCCCGGGACGGGAAAAGGATATTTCATTGTCTGAAAACAAAAAAAAATGATTTGCGAAAACATATTACAATCCATTGGAAACACGCCCCTGGTGCTGATAAACAATCTGAATCCGAATCCGGCCGTGCAGATTTTTGCCAAAGTTGAGGGCAACAATCCTACAGGCAGCATCAAAGACCGCATAGCACTGAAAATGATTGAGCAGGCCGAAGCGGAAGGCCATCTGAAAAACGGAAAAATCATCATTGAACCGACATCGGGCAACACAGGCATAGGTCTGGCCATGATCGGATCAGTAAAAGGATACAAGGTGCAGATAGTGATGAGTGCCGCTGTATCACCCGAACGCAGAAGCATGATTGCTGCTTTCGGCGGTGAAGTCATTCTCACCGATGCCAATGAAGGGACCGATGGCGCCATCAGAAAAGCGCGCGAAATAGTTGCGGCCGAACCTGAGAAATATTTCATGCCTGACCAGTTCTCGAACCGTTACAATAAAATGGCGCATTACAAGACCACGAGCGAGGAAATCTGGAAACAAACCAACGGAAAGGTCGATTATCTGGTGTCGGCCATCGGTACATCGGGTACCATCATGGGCGTGGGAAAAGGGCTGAAGGAAAACAATCCATCAATCCGCATTGTGTGTGCGCATCCGGTAAAAGGACATTACATCCAGGGTTTGAAAAACATGGAAGAAGCCATTGTGCCATCCATCTACAAACCAGAGCTGATCGATGAAACCATCATGATTGAAACGGACGAGGCTTATGAAATGGCCCGCCGGATAGTGGCGGAAGAAGGCATTTTTGTCGGTATGAGCAGTGGCGCGGCCATGATAGCCGCCATTGAAACGGCAAAGAAAATCAGCCGGGGAAAAATCGTCGTCATATTTCCTGACCGTGGCGAGAAATATCTGAGTACCGGGTTGTTTGGTCAGATGAACTGAGTCCGGAAATATTACCTAAAGCGTCATAAATCAATAATTTAGTATTTTATGTGCTTTTTATTGTC
>CAZJOL010000216.1:0-4887 GCA_964547605.1 uncultured Bacteroidaceae bacterium
CGGGTGATTATGGATAATCTGAATGAATTTTTCGAAGGAAGAACAGTGGTGGTTATCGCGCATCGCCTGAGTACGGTAAAAAATGCCGATCAGATTGTTGTGCTTGAGAAAGGGAAAATTATTGAAAGAGGCAATCATGCTGAACTTACTGAGAAGCGTGGTTCGTATTATGAGCTGGTGAAAAATCAATTGGAGCTGGGGAACTGATGAATGGCTAAATTGTTAAATGGCTAAATAACTCAAATGGCTAAATGAATAAATGACTAAATGATTAAATTGCTAAATGAACTAAATGACTAAATGATTAAATTGCTAAATGAACTAAATGGCTAAATGATTAAATTGCTAAATGAACTAAATGACTAAATAGTTAAATTGTTAAATGATTAAATGAACAAAATGGTTAAATAGTTATTTGAATGATTGGCGAAGGGAAAATTTTGGCTTTATCTGATAGATTGTAATTATTGTTTATTTTTGATGAGATTGTTCAATAAAAAAATGGAAAATGGCTGAAGAAAAAAAATACCTGGATTTGAACGACTTGTCTTCGTACAGGCTGGCGATGGAGATGGGGACTCTTGTTTGGGACATTGTAAATGAATGGGAATATTTTGCCAAAGACACTATTGGAAAACAGTTTGTCCGTTGTGTTGATAGTGTGGCAGCCAATATTGCAGAGGGGTTTGGACGTTATGGGAAAAGATCCAGAATTGTTTTTTTCAGATATGCTTATGGATCACTTTACGAAGCCCGCGCCTGGGCACAAAAAGCGTTTGACAGAAAATTGATTACAGAGGATCAGCTATTCAAAATACGCAAGTTTCTTGAAGCATTGCCAGTTGAAATTCATCAGCTGATAAAATTTACAAATGAAAGACTTAAATTTTAAGCGATGTATTCTAAAATATCAGCCCAATATATTTCTTGTTTAATAGTTTATTCGTTTAATCATTTAATAGTATAGTAGTTTAATCGTTTAACTTTTTAATCGTTTACAGTATGGAAGAAAAGTTGCCCGAAATATACACCGAAGAAGTACACGATATTCTGAGCAAACCGCCATCCGGAATAATCAGAAATGGCGTTACACTCATCGGAATTGTCATCATTCTTTTACTAGCTGGTTCCTGGTTTATTAAATACCCGGATAAAGTAACTGCCGCAATAAAAGTCAGCACTTCTCAGGTACCTGCATCGCTTATTGCAAAGACCAGTGGAAAAATCACTCATTTATTTGTTTCGAATAATCAAATGGTTCACAAAGGCGACATTCTTGCCGTCATTGAAAACAATGCAGAGTACAGTGATGTGATTTTGCTTGATAGTTTATTGCTGACATTTGATGTGAATAATGACAATGCACTTGAGAATATTGCCTTAGTACCTGCTTTATTGCTGGGTGATCTGCAATCTGATTTTACAATGTTTCAAAAGTCTGTGTCCGATTATTTATTGTATAAAAGTGTAAATCTCTTGTCGAAAAAAATCACTGCTCTTGAAAGGCAACTATCATTGACAGATCAGTATTACAGGCGGCTTTCGGATCAAAGCAATTTACAGGGAGAAGATCTGCAGATTGCTCAGAATGAATTTCGGCGCGATTCCATTTTGTTTTCACAGAAAGTACTGAGTGCTGCAGAATTCGATAAGTCAAGAGCTTCGTTAATTCAGAGGAAGCAATCATATATGTCATCACGGACAAATTTGTCCAGTACGCAAATTCAGAAGGCACAGATTGAACAGCAGGTTGTGGAGATGCAATTGCAGCAGGCCGATGAAAGTAAGCAGTACATTCAATCCATTCAGCAATCTCAGAAAACATTATCCAATTCAATCAATATCTGGAAAAACACATATCTGATTCAATCTCCGATTGATGGCAAAGTTACATTTACAAATACCAGAGAAGTTAATCAGAATGTAGCTTCGGGAGATGTTGTCATGACAGTAGTTCCTGATAAAAAAAGTGAGCTTGTCGGAACCATTGTATTACCCATGCAGGGAGCCGGCAAAGTGAAGCAGGGTCAGCAAATCAACATAAAGTTTGATAATTTTCCTCACATGGAATATGGGATGGTAAAAGGGATGGTGAAATCCATTTCATTGGTTACAACAGAATCGAATTACATTGTTGAAGTTGCATTTCCAAATGGATTGCGCACCAATTACAATCAGGTTCTTAATTTCTCTCAGGAGATGTCAGGATCGGCGGAAATAATTATAGACGATCTGAGATTGATTGAACGGTTTTTGAATCCAATCAAATCAGTTCTGAAAAGTAATACAGAATAGAAGTACGGGTAAGATTAATGTTCATATCCCGTAATTCTGATTTCTGATTTCTGATTTCGCATCTTGTAAATTGCTCCGTTATTTTTCCAAAAGCGATTTCGACTCCAGCAATCTGCGGAGCGGAACCAGATAATCAGTGAATTCCTGATAGCTCATATCGCTCATGTAAATGGCTCCATAAGCGCGGTTGAGCATGCGACTCGGACTTTCGTAGAAATATTTATCGCCGAGAATGGTACGCAGTTCATTGAATTGTTGCACCCAGATATTTTGTGCAAGTTCGCTGAAAGAACCATCGAATGCATAGCTGGGAAACGAGGCTGAGCGCTGACTGAGGAAGCATGTGTTGAACATGTTGTGGAGTACCGCCAATGAGTTGAGCGAAACCGGAATGATGGTGTTCACTTCGCCCAGCTTGAAATGCGACCACACGTTGCGGTAGCCCCAGATGCGGATATCGCTGCGCCCGGTTTTCTTTACATATTCGTCAATGGCAGCAGAAATGGCCATCAGCGATTTGTAATGAGTGTCGGGGCCGCTGCCTTCGGGGTCGATGGCGAGTGTAATCACATCCGGTTTTATTTTTTTCATCAGATTGAAAATCGGCAGCACATCTTCGTTGTAGTCGGGATACTCCGGAAAAATATCGGCCGAGTAAAACTTCAAACGCATGTGATGCGTGTAGGAATCAGGTAATCCGAAATGAGCCCATGCCAACTCTGCTTCGAATTCTCGCACCCAGCCCTTTGCAAGATGAATTTCTTCGGGCTCTTTACTGCCGGGTTCAAGTGTTTGAATGATGTCTTCGAGCGAGCTGATATATTTTTTAATTTTCTCCCAGCTGCGCGAATTCAGGTGTGCAGCCACGTTGCGGACCATGCGACAGGCGATATGCAGCAGCTGGATTTCTTTCTGTTGTTGCGCAATACCATTCAGATAGCCAGTGATATCGTAGTTTTTGGATGAGGCATCGAATAATTTTATTTCAGATGCTTTATCCTGAATGTCGCTGCTGCTGAGGAATGCAGCTGTTGCTTCGAGAACCGATGCCAGATAAATATTGGTCACTGCTGTGAATCCGCTGGTGCAATACACGAAATGGTTTTCGTTTTTATCGCTGCGCACGAGATGATGAATTGCCGGGAAATAGGCCAGTTCGATGTCATCGTGATGCGGGGCGGTGTGCATGATCACTTTTCCTTTGGGAAGGTCAAGCCCGCGCTGGATTTTGTCTTTGATGGCGCTTACCGAAGTTGCGGATGCCGGGAATTTTTCTTCAATCAATCCTGCAGCGGCGCTACGTGTGATGAACATCCGCGCATTGGGAAGTTTATGCAGACATGTTGCAGGAAAATCCGGCGATGGTTCATTGAGAATGGCGTCGGCAACGACTTTTGATTTTGAAGCACCTGCGGCAATAATAATTGCGGTGCAATCCGGATTGGCGGTTATAGTTTGCAAACCCATGGTAACAACGGCTTTGCGACGCACATTTTCAATGCCTCCCAGATCGGAAGCAGCGGCAGCCTGCGTTTCGTAGTTGATGTGATCGAGGCGTGTCACTGAATCGTGGCGGCTGCCGCGGATATTGAATGCAATATGTCCGTCAGGACCAATGCCACCCAGAAAAAAACCGATGCCGCCTGCGTTGCGGATGGATTCTTCGTATTCGGCACACATCTGATCGATGTATTGAATGGCTCTTTTTTTATGCAGTTCTTTTTCCGATTTCACTTGTCGTGTACGCAGACTCAGATCAATGTCACCATCTGAAAAAAGTTCGCACAGATTCATGTTGCCACGGTCAGGCATGTCGGAGGTGTTGATCAGATGCGCTTTGCGGCGGTCGAGGCCAAATCCTTTGATGTAAAAAGTATTGATGAAATGCGAGAAAGAGCGTTCATGCGTCGGGTCGATGGGAAAAAATTCATCGAGCTGAAAAAATTCCAGCGATTTCATATCGGGCTTAATCCCTGATTTAAAGCCGATTTCGGAAAGGATGCCTTTGTTGAGTTCACGGCTCCAGTTGGCAAGATAGAACTGAGTCCATTTGATGAAAAATTCCGGTGTTTTACCGGTAGGCAATGCAATTACGCCACCCGGATGATCGCATACCCACTCAAGAAAGCGCAATGCAGTGAGTTGCCCGAGTGAAACATAATTGTCGGTAATGACAGGTTTAAGGCGACAATGCTCCTGAATTTTCTTGTTATCCTGAACAGCATTCAGAAACCAGGATTCAACTTTACTTTTGGTCATAGGACACAATTTTTTTTAAGTCAATCCCCCCGGAAATAACAGAATGAGTGTGAGAGCGAGAGCGAAGAATCAGAACGAGAGCGAAATCAGTGCGAGTGTGAGAGCGAGAATGAGAGAAAGAATTTTGAAAATGCTGCTGTCATTCTGAGCCCTGCTTCTGTCACTCTGAGCGGAGTCGAAGAGTAGTCAGAAGTTAACTCCGTTGAAGAATAGCAGCAGCGTATAGAGAGCAATAGAGCTGCTATTTCAATTCTTTGATTGCTTTTTCAATCCAGTCCAGTGCTTTGGTCAGGTTTTCCATGCTGGTGGCATAGCTGAAGCGGATGCAGTTGG
>CAZJOL010000217.1:0-4859 GCA_964547605.1 uncultured Bacteroidaceae bacterium
CCTCTCACCAACTATTCCATGTTTTTCGATTCTCTTCAAACTATGGAATGTTGGATTGATCCCCATTGTTTTGAGACATCCTTTCACAACAGAAATATTTGTATTTTTGTTTCTCATCTCCGCCATGCTTCAATCGCTTCACATACAGAACTACGCACTGATACGTCAGCTTGATGTTGATTTCGCATCCGGTTTTACGGTCATTACCGGAGAAACCGGCGCCGGAAAATCCATTCTGCTTGGAGCGATTGGTCTGCTTGTTGGCAACCGCGCCGATCACGGCGTATTGCTCAACGAACAGCAGAAATGCATCATTGAAGGACAATTTGCACTTGAAAAAAGCGCGTTTGAAAATTTCTTTGCAGACAATGAAATTGATTTTGAAGGTGAACTGATCATCCGCCGTGAAATAAGTCCCGGAGGGAAATCACGCGCCTTTGTCAACGACACACCCGTGCAGCTTACGGTGCTGAAAGATCTTGGCGATCAGATCATGAACATTCATTCGCAGCACGAAACACTGCTGATTGCAGGCAATCGTTTTCAGATGCAGACACTCGATTCGTACTGCGGCAACAACGCACTGCTGGCCGAATACGGAAACTATTTCAAAAAATTCACCGATTGCCAGCACCGTATAAATGAACTGAAAGAGCTGATTGCACGACGCCTTTCGGATGCCGATTATTTTGGATTTCTTTTCAAAGAACTTGACCAGGCTACGCTTTCAGCAGAAGAGCTGGCTGCGCTTGAACAGGAACAGATCATGCTGATGAATGCCGAAAAAATCGGTGAAGGAGTTTTTGGTTCCTTGCAGATTTTATCGGAAAACGATGATAACATACAGATCGCACTGCGCCGTGTTGAACAATATCTTCAGAATGCATCGCAGTATTTGCCGGAGCTTGCCGAATTGTCAGAACGCATCAATCAGTCGCTGATAGAAATTTCGGATATTGCTGACACGCTGAACCGCATGAGCGATAAAGCTGAAATCAATCCTGCGCGACTCGAAAAGGTGAATGAGCGCGTGGATGAATACAACCGGCTGATGCATAAACACAAGGTTTCAGACATTGAGCAATTGCTTGTAATCAAGAATGAAATCGAAGCAAAGCTGGAGGACAATTCAAACCTTGAACTGAAGCTGGAATCCGAAGAAAAAATGCTGGCAGGACTGGATAAGGAACTGAAGAAAATTTCTGCAGAGCTTGATAAAAAACGACGCAAAGCTGCTCCTGCTTTCCGCGATGCCATTCTGGAAATACTGAATAATCTTGGTATGCCGAACGCCTTGTTTGAAGCGGCGATTGAGAATACCGACACATACAAATCCGATGGCACAAACAGCATTCGTTTTATGTTTACAGCGAATAAAGGAGAGAAGCTACAGGAACTTGGCGCTGTGGTATCCGGCGGTGAAATGTCGCGTGTAATGCTCGCCATCAAATCGATGACAGCTCAACGCAACATGCTTCCAACCATTATTTTTGATGAGATTGACAGCGGTGTTTCAGGACTGATTGCCGCCAAGATGGGAAACATATTGAAAAAACTTTCCGAAAACCATCAGGTGATTGCCATCACGCATCTGCCACAGATTGCCGCACGCGGCGAAGATCACATCCATGTTGAAAAAAGCGATGCAGGTGAAAAAATGCAGACAATGCTTCGCAAGCTTGATTCAGACGCAAGAGTGGAAGTCATTGCCCGAATGATCTCCGATGAAAAGATGAGCGACTCGGCATTAGAAATGGCTCGCCAACTGCTTTTCAACTAAACATTCAAAATCAAATTTGCATGCCTTCAAAAAAATATTTTCTCGACAAAGAAAAGACAGAGATGCTGGAACTGGCATGGAGAGGCGGCTTCCGCACAGTCACTGTTTCTTACAACGGACAATTGTTGTCGAATATGAACCGCGAAGAAGTTTCGGCCGGCAAAGCCGTGGAGCTGCCTGATGGCCGCGTTGTGGATGTAAAATTAGAGGGAGGTTTTTTTGCTGCATTGACGGCGAAAATCAATGGTCGACACATACCTGGAACACAAGGCGATCCGAAATATCAGCTGAAACAGATATTTTATCTGATGATTGTGCTTGGCATTCTCAATATCATCATCGGACTGATTTTCGCTTCTACAGATGTTCAAATCGAAGGGCTTGAAGGAATTGGATATATCAATGTTGCAATAGGTCTTGTGTATATTGCGCTGGGATATGCTGTCACACAGGGCAGCATGATTGCGCTGGTTCTGATAACGCTCATCCTTTTCGGCGATCTCATTCTGGCGGCCATGTATTCAACACAATCCGGCAGCTCCGCCGGCGTATTCATAAAAGTATTTTTTGTGATTTTTATTGTTCGTGGATTCAAATACATGAAAGAATACAGAGCGGAGAGGTATGTGCAAAGTTGAAACTTTGCACAGCTCTTCCGCCGATAAAAATTTGCTCAGCAAAAACGACAAAGGGCTGCAAACATTTGCAGCCCTTTGTCGTTGTGGTTTTCCGGAGATTAATAAACGATGATGTTTTGTTCTTTCGGAAATTTCACCGAGTATTTGATGGTGAGTTTTTTCGTTTCACCCGGTTTCAATTTCAGATTCCATGTAACTTTTCCGGTGTTCTCATCAACAGTGCCACCGCTGAATTCAATCTTTTCGATTTCAATTTCCTTATTGGTGGTAATCGGGAACTGGTCATCGATGACAATGTCAATTTCCTTACTCTTGTTGTTGCGCACTGTGATTTCCCAGCCCTTGGTCACTTTGCGCGAAGTACCTATGAATTTGTCGCTGGTGTAATCCTTGACCATTTCACGCTTCAGCGAAATTGATTTATCGCGGCCAAGGGATACTTCAAGTGTATCGAGCGCTGTGAGCGGATTTACATAAGACTTACCAACATAGGTTTCCTGGAAAAATACATTGGATTCGCCCGGCAGCAGATTGTATTTTTCCCAGCCGGTTACGCGTGCAAGCAGGAATGCATCGTTGTCAAGCTTCGGCGCAGAGTAGTATTGATACAAGGCGGCCAGCTCATATTCCTTCACCTGCACGATGCGGGCTTTGCCACTGGTTTCAACGCTATATGGAAGATCAATCACATATTCAAAGTTTATCGGATATTCTGTTACTGATGTGTATGCAACAGCGCTTTCGAAATTCTTTTCCTCATCATATGCTCCGGCTTCAGCTTTGTCTTCAGAAACCGACATTAGAACAGCTGCTCTGTCTGAACGATATTTTTCCTTGTACACATAATTATTGTAGTATAAATACCAGGGATTCATGAGTGGCTTTTCATTGCTCTGATTCGGATTGGCGGTTGACAAAGTAAGTTTCACCTTATCCCAGTTCTCGCCTGTGGCCTGATAAATTCCGGCTTTGAATGTAAGTTTGATCGGGTTGCCAAAATCGGTGGCGCGGATATCATACATGGGCGCCCATCCGGCATTCTGCACATTGTAGCGTGTAATAAAAGTGGCATTGCCGGCTGCATTGGCAATTACGCGAACAACAATTTCGCCCGAGGGTTGATTTTGTTTTGCATTAAGTTCATTGAGCTGCATCTGAATGCGCGTAATGTCTTTGTTCAGCTTTGCAAGCTTGATTCCGATTTCCAGTTGCTTGGTTTTTATGTCGGTCAGTCGAACGCGGTAAAAGTCGGCATTGGCTTTCAAAGCAGCAATATCAACACCATTGTCGTTTCCGCCGATTTCCTTGTTGGCAAGAATCATGGCTTCTTCGCTGTTGTATACCGTAAGCATTGCATTCTGGTAATTGATCTGGCCACGCAGCAATTCAAGCGAGTCTTCGAGTAAAAGTACATTCTTTGGTTTTATCTGTGATTTCAGATAATTGATTCTGTTCTCAACCGAAAGCACGGTGATATTCCCTTTTCCCGATACCTGAATGGTATTTGGATTAATGGTGGTGGGCAAATCCTGAATGACGACATCGTAGTTGCCAGCATTCAGATAAATGGTTCCGGTGCGTTCTACCTGAGCTCCGCTCAGAAACACAGTCACATTGCTGATATTGGTTGTAAGAACTTTTTCGTCGTCGGCAAAAACACCGATGGCCGACAGCAGCATCGCAAAAAGCAAAACGGTTTTCATGGGCTTATGGTTTAAAATTAAAAATGGCGCGCTTGTCAAAAATCCTGCCATCACCTGGCAAAATTAATTCAAAGCAAAGAGATGCTGCGTTGAAAAAAATCCACAAATCAGCGAATGAGTTCTATGCCGCCAAAGAGTTTTCGTTTGATGCCTTCCGTATCGCGATAGAAAATCTCGTAGGTGTATGAACCCATTGAACAGCGCTTCCCTTCAAAGGTTCCATCCCATCCCTCTTCATAGTCATTGGTAATGAAAAGCATTTTACCAAAGCGGTCAAACACCATGAATGTGTAAAAATTTTCATCAATGCAATGACCGACAGGTTTGAAAAATTCATTGATTCCGTCGCCATCGGGAGAGAAAGAATTGGGTACATACATGGTGACCACATCCTTCACATTCAAAACATCGCTTGTAGTGTCCATACATCCGTGCTCAGTTGTAATAATCAGCTGAACCACATACATTCCGGTGTCGTTATATTGATGACTGGGGTAAGTCTCCATCGAAAACCCACCATCACCAAATGTCCATTCCGATTGATAAAGGCTGGTGCTTTCATTGAAAAACAGCACCGAATTGTCGGCCAGTGTCGGAGCAGCGGGATATGGTCTGAATTCAGCAACAGGCTTGCGGTATACATGAATCAAATCTGTTACACGAAGCGAATCAACACAACCATATACCGATGTAACAACAATGAAAACATCAAACACACCATCGTGTTCAAAAAGAAGA
>CAZJOL010000218.1:0-4849 GCA_964547605.1 uncultured Bacteroidaceae bacterium
CCATAGTCCGAAATGAAATGAAGGACATGGAAGAGTCAGATGCTGGTGACAGCTATTACAACGACGATCCCATATCCTCTCTGCATTCGGACGATGGGATATCGTTGTAAAGATGAAAACCGACACCAACCCATATGCTGAGACTGCTCACCAACTATTCCATGTTCCGAGGCTGGGTGTAGTCTTTTAGTTTTTTCTGCAGGGTTTAGTCTTGAAGACTAAACCCAACAAATCATTTTTTTAGACTACACCCAACGATGTAACTATGGAATGTTGGATTTAGTTATGTTCAGAAAACTTTCAAAAATTATTCAGGCCGGCCCACAATCACAATATTCATCGAGCGTACGCCGTAGGGCAGATCGGTGATTCCGGTTCCGGAAATATCCATCCAGCGCAGACGAATGAGCTCATCAAAGAATGAAGGAAAGCTGCTGATTTCTGTATGTGCGATATTCAGACTTTCAAGACTTGTGAGCTCATTGAAAAACGCAGGGAAACTGCTGACTTTGGTATAGCTCATGTCCAGCTCGCGCAAAGCGGACAATTCGTGAAAAAACGAGGGGAGCGAAGTGATGGGATTTCCTGACATATCTAGCACTTCAAGACTTTTGAAATTGCTGAAATATGGAGGAAAGTCAGTGAAGTCATTGTTCTCTGCAACCAATACACGCAGCTGCTTCAGATCGCTGAAAAACGGCGGCCATGAACTGAAGTTGTTGTCGCTGATGTAGAGCTCGCGCAGGTTTTTCATATTGCTGAAAAACGCCGGCCACGAGCTAAGGTGCTGACCTCTGACATCAAGTACAATAACGTCCTCGGGATTTTTTGCGGCCGCTTCGATATTGTAATACACGCCGGCAGTCTGAGGTACATAATTGTTCGGCACCTGTGGTTCGTTGTAATTGTACTGAACATTATTGTTGTTGCCGGTGTTAGTGTTGTAACCTGAATTATTGTTATTGTAATTACTGTTGTTATTGTATGAATCCGAAGTGTTGTAATTATTGCTCTGCGGGACAGGCAGACCGCTTTCCGCATCGCGCATAACCAGGATGGAGCTGATGTTGTTGTTCCACGGCGCGAAATCGCCGGTGGCGGTCCAGTCGTTTTCAATCACCAAATGATGGCCACGGAAGCCGGTTTCATCAAAGATGATGATCCACGTTCCCGCAGGAATATCAATGGAGCCGATGCGGTTGTTGAATACATCGGAAAGGCCTTCGGGGTTATAGTGGCTGTAGAGTGTACGCGAGTCGCCTGTGAAATTTTCATTGTCATACACAACCACGGCATCGTTTTGAGCTACGCTGGTGGCTGAGATCAGGGCAAGCAGGAGGAGAATGGCGAAGTTTTTCATGGTGGTGGTTGTTGGTGTGTGCGAAGTTAGGAAACTTCGCACAGCTGTGATGTTAAAAATGAGCGAAGCGCTTTGCAAAAGTCAGGCCAGTACAGTGCGGAGTTGGAAAACTCCGCACAGCGCTGCGAACAAACATCGCGCAGCTGTGATTGTTTGCTGCTGGAGGTTAAACGATTTCGTATCTTTGTATATCATGTCACGGTATCAATTTCACGGGAAGCTGCAGGCGCTGATTGAGTATGCTGAATCGGGCACTGAGTCTGATGTGGATTATATTTTTTCGCATCTGAATCAAACGTCTGATTTTGCTATGACGCGATTTGTTGATTTTGCGCTGAGTGTGGTTGAATCAGAAGCAGGCAAAGAAAGAATCCGATTCTATTTGTTCCATGGAACGCAGATTCAGCGCAATTATGCAAGTCTATATTTCAATCGTCGCGGTGAGTGGGAAATTGTAAAAGCCGCATTCGATCAGGGATTGATTGATGAGGTACAGGCTTTTGCAAGATAGATTGCAACTTTAATGTATTTCTTTTTAAAGGACAAATAAACTATATTTGTGACTGCAAATATTCAGTAATCATGAACTTCACGGAACTAGCCAGAATACGTCAGAGCGACCGGAAATATTCGGATCAGCCAATTGAAAAAGAGAAGCTGCAACAAATCCTTGAAACAACCCGGGTTTCACCATCGGCCAACAATTCGCAGCCATGGAAATTCATTGTTGTGGATGAACCTGAGTTGAAAAACAAAATAGCAGAATGCGCTGCCAGTCTTGGTATGAATGGCTTTGCGAAACAGGCGCCCGTGATGGTAGCCGTCGTGCTCGAAAAAATGAACATCCTTTCAAAAATCGGAAGTGTGATTAAAGACAAAGAGTTTTCGTTGCTCGACATCGGCATTGCAGCCAATCAGTTCTGTCTGCAGGCAGCGGAGCTTGGACTCGGAACATGCATGATCGGCTGGTTCAATGAAAAGGAAGTGAAAAAATTGCTGCATATACCATCCGGAAGACGTGTACCATTGCTGATATCGGTTGGATATCCGGCCGGAGCCACGCGCGAAAAAGTGCGGAAAGCTGTTGGCGAAATGAGTGCATGGAATTCCTATTAGGGGTGTGCGACGTTGCAAATGTCGCACAGCTTTAACTTCGCACAGTACTTACTTCCCGAAAATCGCTTCAGCTGCGGCAATGGCTTCGTTCAAACCATCTTTGTTTGTGCCGCCGGCTGATGCAAGGAATGGCTGACCACCGCCACCGCCATTGATGGGTTTGGCTATTTCGCGAATGAGTTGACCGGCGTTCCAGCCTTTTTCTTTCACTAGCATATCGCTGATCAGAAGCGTGATTCCGGCTTTCTCGCCATTGGCCGAGCAAAGCACAGCTACCAGATTGTCGCTCAGGGTGCGGAGTCCAAAGGCAATGTCTTTCAGATCGCCGGTTGGAACATCCAGTATTTTTCCAAGGAATTTCATTCCGCCCATATCTTTGGCTTCGGCCAGCAGAGCGGGTGCAAGCGATACGAGTTTTTCCTTTTTCAATGTCTCAATTTCCTTCTGAAGTCCTGACAGTTTTTCGTTCAGTTCAGTTACTGCAACTACAGGATCTTTCCCTTTGAAAATTTCTTTCAGTCCGCGAAGCTGTTCATCCATCTTTTCAATCATCTCTTCAGCTCGAACACCAGACACAGCTTCGATACGACGAACACCGGCTGCAATGGCGCTTTCGGACACGATTTTGAAATAACCAATCATTCCTGTTGTTGGAATGTGTGTGCCTCCGCAAAGCTCAATGCTGCTCCCGAAGCGGATCACGCGAACCCTGTCACCGTATTTTTCGCCGAACAATGCTATGGCACCCATTGCCAAAGCCTCTTCCTGCTTCATTTCACGGTGCTCATCCAAAGAAATGTTTTCACGGATTTTTTCGTTGACCATGCGTTCCACTTTCAGCAATTCTTCGTTGCTCAACTTCTGAAAATGCGAGAAATCGAAACGAAGATATTCGGGTGAAACCAGCGAACCTTTTTGTTCGACATGTGTACCAAGAACAGCGCGCAGCGCTTCATGCAGAAGGTGAGTCGCAGAATGGTTGCGCATGGTGCTGACTCGATAACCGGCATTCACGTCGGCTTTGAAAACCGCTTTCGGATCTTCGGGCAAGGTGTCTGTAACATGAATGATCAGACGGTTTTCCTTGATAGTATTGATGATTTCAATTTCATCTTTTTCAGAACGCAATATGCCGCTATCGCCCACCTGGCCTCCGCTTTCAGCATAGAACGGTGTCTTGTCAAGCACAATCTGAAAAATGGTTTTCCCTTTTTGTTCCACCGAACGATATCGTGCAATGCGGACTTCACCGGTCAGATGATCGTATCCGGTGAATTCCGTAACGACATCCGGAATGATTTCGACCCAGTCGCCGGCGGCCACAGCAGCGTCTTTGCGACTGCGGTTCTTTTGCTCTTCGAGAAATGCATTGAATTCTTCAATCTGCACATCGAGCCCGCGTTCGCGCGCCATGAGCAAGGTCAGGTCAATCGGAAAGCCATACGTGTCGTACAGTTCAAAAGCAAATTTCCCATCAATGGTCTTGCTTCCGGCCAGCTTTGAAACATAGGTTTCGAACATATGTACACCGGTTGCCAGTGTGCGCAGGAAAGAATTTTCCTCTTCACGGATGACATTTCCGATGAGTTCCTTTTGTTTTGTGAGTTCGGGAAACTGAGCTCCCATCTGATTTTCGAGCACGCCCAGCAATTTATGCATAAACGGTTCGGTGAAGCCGAGGAAAGAATATCCATAGCGCACAGCTCTGCGCAGAATACGGCGAATGACGTATCCGGCCTTTGCATTCGAAGGCAGCTGACCATCGGCAATGGCAAAGCTTACAGCCCGCATGTGATCGGCGATTACACGCATGGCAATGTCATTCTTTTCATCCTTACCATATGCAATTCCGCTCAGGGTGCTGATTTCAGCAATCAAAGGCGTAAATACATCCGTATCGTAATTGGACGTTTTATTCTGAATGGCGCGCACGAGGCGTTCGAAGCCCATGCCGGTATCAACATGCTTGGCAGGCAGCGGCTCAAGTTTTCCGGATGCATTGCGGTTATACTGAATAAATACCAGGTTCCATATTTCAATCACCTGCGGATGGTCGTTGTTGACCAATGTCTTTCCGTCAACTGCAGCACGCTCTGCATCGGTGCGGAGATCGACATGAATTTCTGAGCAGGGACCGCAGGGACCGGTATCGCCCATTTCCCAGAAATTGTCTTTCTTAGAACCAGGCAAAATGCGGTCTTCAGCAATATGTGTTTTCCAGAAATCAGCTGCTTCGGTGTCCGGATCAAGGTTTTCATGGCTATCGCCTCCGAAGTATGTCACATAGAGCCGGTCTTTATCGAGTTTGAATATTACTGTCAAAAGTTCCCACGCCCATTCGATGGCTTCTTTCTTGAAATAATCGCCAAACGA
>CAZJOL010000219.1:0-3535 GCA_964547605.1 uncultured Bacteroidaceae bacterium
GCTGGTGCTTGTCGCGTAATGTCAGAATGACTGCACGCGGGTCTCAGGATGACAGGCACGGAGCGCTAGCTTTTCTTCTTCCAGATGGTTCGCGCTGCAGCGCAGAAATGGCCTTCGTTTACGGAGCGGATGGAATGTTCGAAATGGCCGGGTTCGCTCAGCGGATTGGTGCAGGATATCAATGTATCGTCCTGCTGGGCCTCGCGCAGGAAGCGGCCGTTGAGGGTATGCATGAAATAATGGTCGGCAATGTCATCCGGAATCGATTCGCTCATCCACTGCAGATAGCGGATGTTGTTTACATGCTGATAGGTATCGATATCGAAGCGGTTTACATGAAATTGCTTCTGATACACGCCGGACACGATCGGATCAATGGTTTCGGTGATATCGATACTGGTGCTTTTTTCTTCTTCGCTCGACCATTTATCGCGGATATCGTCGAATATACGCGCCGGGCGGCGGCGGTTGAGATCGAAGAAAACCCACAATCCCGTTGAGCGACCGATGATGTTGCGGCGGCTGTCGAAAATGATGTTCTCGCGCAATCCGCGGATGGGCGTGTAATGCGACAGCCAGGTGCGGATGATTATTTTTTCTTTATAAAGCGGATACCGCTCCATGACGATGGCACCTGAAAGCAGCACCCAGCCTATGTTTTGATATTTCAGATCGTACAGACTGTGATCAATTGACCAGCAATGGTCGGCTGCAGTTTCTTCGAGCAAAGTCAGAATGGTTGTGGCCTGGGCTTCGCCGAATTTATTGAGTTCGAAATAACGGAGTTCGAATTGTTTCTCGAAATAATTTTTCATTTTTCATTTTTTTATTGTTGCACAACAGATTGACAACATGCATCAATCCCTGGTTTCAGCGACTTATGATAAACAGTCGCAACGGCAAAACAGTAAGCTGTCTGCCGGAAGGAAATGAAAAATTTTTCAGAGTCTGATGTTCATCAGCACCACAAAGGGCGGGGTAGCCGGCGAAATGTTCCACCAGTTGTCCGATTGCGGATTCCGGCATCGCACGGGCGATTGCTGCAGACCGGTCTGAACGGCGACATCGTAGCAATTCCAGACTTCGCTGTTGGTGCGGGCCGGAGCAATGTTGCGCACAATGGCGGCGCCCGGTCGTACTTTCGAAATCTGCGCCCTGAACCAAAGTGTCAGTCGGATTATCAACAGCATCGCATTTTCAATCACGTTGTTTTTCCATTGCTCCAGCATGTCGGCCGTGGGCATTTTCGGAAAACGGATGATATCATCGAAGCTGATTGAAAACATGAAACAAAGATATGAAACTATTGAATAAGCACGAATTTTCATCTGTGATTTTACTTCATACAATACTCCAGGCATTAGCCAAAGGTGCTGCTTCATTCTTATCCGCAAATTTCGCAGATTAACGCAGATGAACTTGAAAATTTCCCCAGCATCGGCCTTCAAATTTGCGCAAATGGTTTTAAAGAACTGCTTCGCAATTCTTTAAAACGAGATAGTGGTGTTCAAGGATTGTTACTGTTCGACCTCACAATACGTTTGTATTCTAAACTTTCCAAGCCAAAATTTATTAGTAATGCAAGCTTGCAACCGGTTGTCTTTAAATAATTAATAGCTTGACTAACATCTACCGATGTGATACCTGAAGAAGCCTTTACTTCAACAATAATCTTATTAAAGCAGAAAAAATCAGGAATATATTTTTTATTAAGTACAAATCCTTTGTAGTTTATCGTCAAGGGTTCTTCATGCTTATAAGGCATTTTTCTTTGATCAAACTCAATACATAAAGCCTCATGATAAACAGCTTCAAGATACCCGTTTCCAAGAACTTTATGGACTTCCATAGCGGCACCAATAATCTTATAAGACTCATCTTTGAATTCAAAATTCTCCATAGTATTATTTTTTTTCAAAGATAAAGATTCTTATGAAGATTTTCGCTTTTCAAATGATTCAATGCATCGCTGAAACTAACTTTATCGCATATGAAGTTGGTTTCGCATTTGCGTTAATGTGACATTCCAGAGAAAGAAGAAGAATTTTCGCGGAAATCTGCGTAATTCGCGGAGAAAAAATTGTTGAAGGAAGGATACTAACTAATTCGTTAGATGCTTTTTTATATCACTTGTTGTTTGTACTTCGTTCTTTAATCGCAGCTTTGTACTATCACTTACATCCGGATGTTCGATGTAATAGAGAATAAAACTCAGCTCAATCGAATCGGTTTTATCAAATGCGAAGTCATCGAAAAAGATTTTATCGTGATGACGATTTCGGAGATAATCCATTGACTGATCGTAGAACAGATTCCGGGTGCTGTCGTTCAGTGTATTGTTGTTGAAATTTTTCAGGTAAGCCGATTCAAACTGCGCATCGGTAGTGTATTTCAGAACAGGAACATCTTTCAGATAAACAAAATAGGCAATCAGATACAATGGAATGAAAACAGCAGATGCAATGACAATCATTTTATAAAAATGCAGACGGCCGGCTACTTCGGTTTTATCATCCCTTTTCCGGCTTTTCTGTTTGATTGCAAGATACATAATGCCGGCAATAAACAGCATAATGATGGCCGCAATGAACGCGAGACGCAGATAATGAGCTAAGACTTCCATGGATGCGTATTATGCTGTAAAATTAGTAATTTATTCAACCGTCCGGATTGATTGCCACTTCAGAATAACAAATGAAGCAAATACTGCAAGCCGAAATACAAACCAATCAGAAACACAATTGTGATGAGCAGCGCCCACAGTGAGCGTATCTGTTCATGCCGGCTTTCTTCGCGGATTTTCTGCCAGATGGCTTCAACACGCACCTGCGTTGCTTTCCGCTGGCCAGGCTGTAATGCGCTGCTGGTCTTGTAGTAGATATACTTCGCCCTGCGTTTCAGAATTTCATTTTTCATCGCTTCGTTTGCCTTGATGCGGGCAATCATATCAGCAATAAAACCACCGCCGCCACCTGACATATCAACTAAAAATATTTTGTACAACCAGAAGATGAAATAAAAACACCGGCGTTCCGGAAAGGAAAATCAGTCCCAATGGAATCCAGCGAGACGGTTCATTGTCTTTGGAATACGATGGATGAGCCACCGAAATATTTTCACGCAGGAAAAGCGTCAGATCACATTCCTGGATTAATGCAAAGGAAAACATTTGCGATTGCATGGATGGCAAAACCAAAATCCGCCTGGATTCTTCCGTTTCGCGATCATAATATTTCAACGAAATCAATGTAGGGTTAATCATTGCGGGTTGAGATACCCATTCAACGTCAGCGTAATTCACCGTTTTTCGTTTTCCAAAAGATTTTATCACAAGGTTTTCCCTTGTGGCTTCTATATTCCGCAAACGTAAGGACATCAGTACAAGCCAGAACGAGAACCAGAGCCACGATAAAGTCATGGCGTAAGCCCATGTAATTCCCAAACCATCTTGTTGCGTAAATCCCATAAACGAAGCGAATCCAAATCCAATAATCATCAGTGGAGTGAATATGAATTTGTAGAGAAATGTGAATGA
>CAZJOL010000219.1:3635-4844 GCA_964547605.1 uncultured Bacteroidaceae bacterium
GCACAGCACCCAACAGCCTGTCCGCCTGCCGGCGGAATTCCGTGTCCGCACCGCTACTCAATATATAGTCATGTGGACGACAGAATGTTGGGTGCTGAAAATCCCTGTCACGGAAAGCATTTCCGCGCAAGGGATGCGCGAAAAAAATTTACAGTTGAGCGACGTATCCCTGCTTCGCTCAACATTTTTTAATATCTTCGCAATCCGCATGGACAATTACCACAATCAATATACACTCGGTGAAGTTCTTCAGCAGCTGATTGATAAATTCAGGCTGCGCAACCGTATGAACAGCGAAACGCTGCAGGCGGCATGGCCAGAGATTGCCGGAGCTTTGGTTGCGCGTCACACCAAATCAGTGCAGCTCGATGGTCCGGTGCTGTATATCGAAGTGGATGAGCCCGCACTGCGCAACGAGCTGCTGTACATGCAAAGCGACATCATCAGCGCTGTGAACAAACGTCTGCACGATGATGTGGTGGAAAAATTAGTAATCAGATAATTTCAGAATCAATGAATATAAAGCTGCGTCCGGCCACTGAAGCCGATTTCCCGGAAATACTCGGCATGATAAAAGAGCTTGCCCTGTTTGAAAAAGCGCCGGAAAAAGTGACCAATTCTGTTGAGCAGATGCAACGTGAGAAAGATTTTTTCCGCTGCATCATGGCCGAAAACGAAGACGGGATCATCGTCGGAATGGCATTGTATTTCTTTGCGTATTACACCTGGGTAGGGAAGTCGCTCTATCTTGACGATTTGTATATCAAGCCGCAGTATCGCGGAAACGGCATTGGCACAATGCTTTTGAAGGAGATCATGAAGATTTCGAAAGAAGAAAAATGCACCCGCATCCGCTGGCAGGTCCTCGACTGGAACACGCCGGCCATTGAGCTCTATAAAAAAATGGGTATGACGCTGGACGGGGAGTGGATTAATTGTGACTGGATCAACGAATAGCAGTGAGCGGTGAGTGGTGAGCGGTGAACTAAGTTGGGTGTGGTCAGTTGTGAGTGAAATCGAACTGGCTACTGAATGCTGACTACTGACAAATCTGGCAACAGAAAAAATCATTAGCCGGATGCAACCAATTTCCCCTAAATTTGCACTGATAATCAAAGACTTTTTTATGCGCGCAATTTTTGTTCTGCTGGCGGTTGTTTCGATGACTGTTATTTCTGTTGCACAGACCGTTGAATACACCTATCGTTT
>CAZJOL010000220.1:0-4783 GCA_964547605.1 uncultured Bacteroidaceae bacterium
AGGGACTAGTATTCGCAAGGATGTGCAGGTTCGAGTCCTGTTCCGGGCACAAAAAGCAGACTTCGGTCTGCTTTTTTGCTTTAACAGAACGAGAAGTTTATCCTGCCTTTTTTCAATCCCATTTTTGTATATTTGTACATGCTTTGTTTTCCGAAAGCTAAAATCAATCTGGGTCTGCAGGTGCTGCGCAAGCGGCCAGATGGCTATCACGACATTGAAACCGTGATGGTGCCGGTGTCGTTGCATGATTCATTGGAAGTTACGGAAACCGCTGTCAGAACGGATATCCGCATGTATGGAACTGACCTGTTTGTGCCGGTTGAGCAAAATCTTGTTTACAAAGCTTGGAAATTGCTGGCTGACCGGCACGAAATCAAACCGGTTGTGTTTCATCTGGCCAAATGCATCCCTGCCGGAGCCGGCATGGGAGGCGGATCTTCGGACGCAGCCGCGGCTCTTGTACTGCTGAACAATTTCTTCCGGCTTGAATTACCAAACGATGTTTTAAAAAACCATGCAGCCGAAATCGGCTCCGACTGCGCTTTCTTCATCGATTCAAAACCCGCACTGGCACAGGGCAGGGGCGAGATACTGAAAACAATTGAACTTGATTTATCTGCCTATACAATTGCCATTGTAAAACCGTTGAAAATGTCCGACGGACAAACAGGCGTATCGACTCCTGTTGCTTATTCGCTTGTAAAGCCCGATGCAGAGCTGATTCCGGTGAGTGAAGTCATTTCGCTGCCGGTCAGTGAATGGCGAAATAAATTGATCAATGATTTCGAAAAACCGATATCAGAAAAATATCCTGAGATTGCTGAAATCATCAACAAACTCTACAATGCAGGAGCTGTCTATGCTGCAATGAGCGGCAGCGGATCGGCCTGCTTTGGTTTGTTTGAAACAAAAAATCCCGCACTGGATTTCAGCCGGGATTTCTTTGTGCATATTGCGAAAACGCAATAGCTATTTTTCTTTTTTCTTACTGCCACCTTTATCGGGCTTATATTCAGGCGCCGGGCCAAGTCTGCGCGATATCACAATGAGTGTGATACCACCGATGATAAACGGAATACTCAGCCATTGTCCCATATTGAGCGACATGGTCTGTTCGAAATCGACCTGAACATTTTTAATGAATTCAACAAAGAAGCGCAGTACAAAAATCAACATGACCATCCAGCCCACGAGAAATCCGCGGTTGATGATGCCGTTGCGTTTGTTGTACATGAAAAGCAGTACGAGAAAAATGATCAGATAGCCGAGCGATTCGTAGATCTGAGTCGGATGATGCGGCATGGTCTGGCCGTCGCGCACGAAAACAAATCCCCAGGGCAGACTTGTTTCATATCCGTAGATTTCGCTGTTGAAGAGATTTCCAAGTCGGATAAAACTTCCTGCCAGTGCAGTTGGAACAGCAATACGATCTAAAATGTGCAGCAATGAATGGTTCCACGATTTCCGTGAATAAAGCCAGAGACCCAGAATGAGGCCGATAGCGCCGCCATGACTGGCCAGTCCACCTTTCCAGACAAATAAAATTTCGATGGGGTTTGCAAAAAAGTATGCCGGCTCATAGAAGAAGCAATGTCCGAGTCTGGCGCCAATAATGGATCCCAGAATGATATACAGCGCCATTTTATCGATTTCTACGAGGGGCGTATTTTCTTTTTTGAAGAAATATTTTACGATGTAATAACCAACAAGAAATCCAAGGGCAAAGAGCAATCCGTAGTAGCGCACCTCGAGCGAGCCGAGACGAAGCATGACCGGATCAACATTCCAGACAATGTAATTCAACATAAATATCTGCTTTTATTTTGAAGCGATGCATTCAATTTCAACCATAACTCCCAACGGAAGCCGCACTACGCCGTAAGCTGCGCGTGCCGGTGCATTTTCGGTGAAATACTGTCCGTACACTTCGTTCATCGGAGCAAAATTGTCCATGTTATCGAGCAGAACGGTACATTTTACAACATCGCTGTAATCATAACCGGCTTCACGGAGAATGTATCCCATGTTTTTCAGCACCTGGTGAGTCTGTTCAGTAATGCCACCCTCGACAATTTTACCGGTTTCGGCATCGAGCGGAATTTGTCCGGAAACAAATATCAGATTACCGGTCTGTACGGCCTGGCTGTAGGGGCCAACTGCTTTGGGAGCTTTTTCAGAGTGAATGATCTTCTTCATAACATACAATTTGAAGCAAAGTTAGTAAAATTCGAAAGATTGATGATGTCTTGCAAAAGCAGTATATCAGGACATTGAGCCACTCCATTAAACCAGACAGTTTGCAAATGGCGCTGCTTTGGGAACATGAACCGTTGAAACAAAAGCAAAATTGGGCCTGGTAAAATATCCGGCAAATAATACTGCATTTTATTGAGTGATTTTTTAAAGCTGAAAGTTTTTTGACGATATCAACTATGACATAATTTCACACGAAAATTAAAAATATGGAATTTAAATAGCAGTATACCAATGTAATAACAGTTTTTATTTTATGTAAAAGTGTGAATTCAATTTCACACTTTCGCATAAAAAACATGAAGTACTTCCTCTAAAACTAATTATTACATTTGCATAAACACTCAAACATGGACCTTCTAACCATATTGATTTCTATACCCTGGACCGAGATTCTCTGGATCGCGCTGGGGGTGATTCTGACCATACTGGGATTGCTGGGTTGTTTTTTGCCCATTGTTCCCGGACCGCCGCTGAGTTTTGCAGCATTGCTGCTTCTTCAGCTCAAGTCAGAGCCGCCGTTTACAGTTACATTTCTGCTGATAATGGCCGGAGTGACTGTTTTTGTTACCGTACTTGATTATGTTGTGCCAATAGCTGGTGCGAAAAAATTTGGTGCTTCAAAAGCCGGTGTCTGGGGCAGCACCATTGGACTCATTCTTGGTTTATTCATTCTTCCGCCATGGGGTATTATTGTGATGCCCTTTGTCGGAGCGCTGATTGGAGAATTCATCATTGGCAAACAAAGTAAACAGGCATTCAGAGCCGCATGGGGGACTTTTCTCGGCTTTTTGACAGGTGTATTGCTCAAGCTAATTGCGTCAGGAGTGATGGCTTTCTATTTTTTCAGCAACATTGTCTGAGTAACCAGATAATTATATTTGTATAAAATATTTGCCTTTTCAGCGATTAAATTCATTTGCAAGTCGCATTTAATCAACGTTTTTGAAAAAAATCGTACTTTTGTATTATGTTTGGTAAAAGGGCAAAATACATCATCGACCCGATTACATTATCGCTTCGGTCTGTTGAGAAGTCGGGGAAATACCTCACCAAAAAGCTTCTGAGCGGACTTGGGCTTTCGGTTCTGGTCGGAATTGCCATTGCCGCTACTTTTTTCAGTTTTACCGACAGCCCGCAGGAAAACCGCATCTCGCGCGATATAAATTATTTCCGGCTGCGGCTCGAAGTGCTGAATTCCAAAAGTGACAAGTTGCTTTCGATTCTCAGCACGCTTCAATCCAAGGATGACCGTACATACAGAACCATTTTCGCCATGGATCCGCTGACCGAAGAAGAGCGCAATCCTGGAGTTGGTGGCCCTTCAAATGCATATTCACAATACGATGTGGTTGAAAACGGTATTCTTCTGAAAGAAACCCTGTCAAAGCTTGATCTGATCAGCCGCAGAATTGTTGTGCAGTCACGTTCGTTTCAGGATCTGTCCGTCATGATTCAAAACAAGGAAAAGATGCTTGCTTCGGTTCCCAGTATTATGCCTGTAGACCGAAATCGCATTAAGTTTTCCAGTGGATTTGGATGGCGCCGCAATCCGTTTTCACGCGCAGGTTCACAGTTTCATCCGGGAATTGATCTTGCAGGTAAAGTCGGCACGCCTATCTATGCAACCGGCGATGGAGTGGTTACTGATCCGCTGGGATCTATGACCGGTTATGGAAATGTGATTGTGATTGATCATGGTTTTGGATTTAAAACCTTATATGCGCATCTTTCAAAAAAACTGGTAAAAGAAGGCGAAGTTGTGAAACGCGGCCAGGTTATAGGATTGCTTGGAAACACAGGACCCAGCACCGGGCCTCATGTGCATTATGAAGTAATAAGAAATGGGCAGAAAGTTAATCCGATTAATTATATCTATAGCGGGTTTACCAACGAGGAATTTCAGCAACTGATCAAAGAAGCTGAAGAAAACAGTAAGGTTCTCTCCTGATTTAAATTCGTTGAATTATCAATCGGTTAAATACTTTTTAAATCGTTGTCACGTTGCTTAAACAAGGTGTATAGCGGTTTCTGATAATATCCCCAAATAAACAGAACCAGAATAATAATTCCGGAAACAAAATTAAACATGATGCGGGAGCTCAATATTGCCTGAACGCCCAGATAGTAGCAGAAATTGATCAGCACCATGAGCAATGTGAAAATCACCAGAGAAAAAACAATTTTATCAGTAATATTTGCGTGTAAATAAGACTTTGCCTTACGGACTTTTTTCCCGGAAATGGTTTTCAGTATGAAGATAAAATAAAACAGAAACTGCAGATTAAATACTCCAAAAAGAGAAAATTTTCTCAAAATACGTATGTATTCAATGATTGGAAAGGAATGATTATCGAGAAGCTGCAAAGAGACAAAGTCTGTTCTTATTTGGTTGGAGCAGATCAGAAAAGGAAGAAACAGATAAAGACGATAATGGGAGGAGACAAATGCCACACTTTTGTCTTTGCATTAATGTTGCGGCGGTTTATAAGTGAGTAAATGAAAAAATAGAATACCGGAAACAGTATTA
>CAZJOL010000221.1:0-4778 GCA_964547605.1 uncultured Bacteroidaceae bacterium
TAATAATCAGCTGAACCACATACATTCCGGTGTCGTTATATTGATGACTGGGGTAGGTTTCCATCGAGAAACCGCCATCACCAAATGTCCATTCCGATTGATACAGGTTGGTGCTTTCATTGAAGAACAACACCGTATTGTCGGCCAGTGTAGGGGCAGATGGATATGGTCTGAATTCGGCAACAGGCTTGCGGTACACATGAATCATATCCGTAACACGAAGCGAATCGACACAACCATAAACCGAAGTCACAACAATGAAAACATCAAACACACCATCGTGTTCAAAAAGAAGTGGCGGATTTTTTTCACTGCTGAAATGATGACCTTCGTCGAGATCCCAGTAATAGGTCTGGCCGCTGTCTGCAGACGTTTCGTAGAACTGCACAAACAAAGGCTGACAGCCCTCGGTTGGCGATGCAGAAATATTTATTTCGGGCAGCGGATGCAATTCAATGAGTGTAGCACTTACCGTCGTATCGCAGCCAACTGCATCGGTAACTGTAATTGTATATGTTCCGGCCGGCAGGTTGTTTGCGCTGGACGCATTTGTCTGTGCCGGATTCCATGCATATGAATAAGGCGTTGCCCCACCGGTAACCGTTAAACTCACCGATCCATCAGAGCCGCCAAAGCAGGTTACATCAACGGTTGCGATGGAAACAGCAATAGGCAGATACGCATCGAGGATTTCTGCCGAATCTGACACAGAGCAGCCATTGGCATCGAAAACCGTTACATAATACCAGCCAGATTCAAGGCCGGCAATGGTGTTGGATGTGGAAGCCGTAGTTGTAGTATCGCCATTGGACCAGACATAGGTGTATGGCGTGGCGCCATTCTGAACAATAATCGTCAGTGTGCCGGTGCTGTCGCCATAACACAGAACATCTTCCTTGTCAAGCGAAACTATTTCAAGTCCGGGGCAACTGGTCGACATGCTGAATCCCGGGAAGATCGTATCGCCGAAACCGGCCAGTTCCCATGTATCTTCGTACCAGGTGATGGGAATATACCCAAGCGGCCATGTATATGAAAACAGAGGTCCGATGTGAATTGACAATTTTGTTTCAAAAGCCCTGACTTCAGGGATGAAAACACCAGGCATGCAAACCTCCTCCAGATGCCTGTTTCCACTGATTGTATCTGTGATTGGTACTTCAATACACAAATCCGGAATATCGGCAGGCGGCACTATTGGAAAAGAAGGGATGTTGATGGTGAATTCGAGTGCTGCAATCGAAAAATCAAAAGAAAGACTGTCCCAGGTGTGATTGGTAAAATCGTTGGTGAGTGAATGCGATAAATCAAAGTCAATCTGATTAACATTGTGACATGGCCAGATGTAATTGAGATTGTTGCACGCCTTGAAACTTATGTCGTCGGAAAATCCGGAATCGACAACCAAATTTCCGCTGGATGGATCAGTGACTGTATATTCCACCGGAACAGAGAGTGACAAATTGTTCCACACATCGGGCTCAAAGGCAAAGTCCTGCTGCATGGTGGAGAGAATGGTAAACCATGCGGAAAACAGCATGTAGTCAATGGTGAATCCGGCACCAAGATCATAGGTGCCGCTGAGCATACCGAGAAACTGCTGAACAGCAGGACCGGTTGGCGGCGGAATCAAACCGGCAATGGCAGATAAGAACTGAATGACATCGAGTTCCAGTGTCACCCAGGTGCAATCACCGGCAGCATACAGATTTTTGTTGCATTCATCAATCACATCGAGCCAGTCGGTAGTCTCGACATACGGAAGCGTGATGCTGCCGCTCAGGCCAATTCCGAAAAGGTTGTTGAATGTGATTGGCAGAATGGTATCGTGACAAATCTGAATAGGCGGAAAGGCTGTTGGAACAAAGCAGGGATAAGTAAACACACCAGTTTGCGAATTCAGCTCAATAATAGGAATGGTATCAAACGGAACATTGACATCAATAACAGGGAAAGTGGTGCAACCAAAAACACAGACTGTTGCATCGAGATCGAGGCCGAATCCAAAGTTCAGATAAAGTCCGATGACGCCGGCTGTTGGGAAATGCGTGGAAAGATCCCAGCCCGGTCGCACATCGTATGATGATTCGATGGTTACTTCTTCGCCCGGACAAAAGGTGTCATCGTTGGGAATTTCCATGTCAACGGTGACCGGATACTCCACATCAACATAACCTGTTGTAAAACCTGAAATAATAAAATCGGAGCCAATATGGAACCATGTGTCAAGGTCGATTTCCGCACCAAACTGTCCGCCCAGCACATTGACGATGTCGCCTACTGTTACAGCGGTATCGTACTGAACATCGAACAGATTGATGTTCATGTTGATGTTCCACGGGCTGCCATTGGGTCCCCACATGTTCTGATTGTAGGTGGCCCAGTCAATATCGTGTGAAAGTACGTAGCTCTGCGGTTTTGCATTTTGCAATGCGAAGAGAGAAAGGAGAATTATGAATAATAATTTTTTCATACCATTCAGAATTCAACAGACAATAATGATTCTTTCAAAACATTGAACACAACCGGTTTTGCCATAACCGGATAATTGGCACTCACCCAGACCGCGCGTGTATAATCGCCCGTCAGAAGCATCATGCGCTCATATTCCACATCTTTATCCAACGCTTTGATATAAAACGAAACTATAAATAATTCTGCTTTCTGATTATCATTTGTCAGAATTGTATAGTGTTCTTTCAATGTTGCATTTTGTTTCAGAAATTCTTCGGCGGTCAAACCTCCGGCAATTATTGTATAAATCATTCCATCAAGAATCTGTAGCTGAATGGTGCTACCGGCTCCCTTATGGATGAATCCGGTTTTATCCTTCTGAACAAATGGCAGATAATAAGCCGGAGGAATAATGCTAACGCCACTGCTATCGAAGAAAAACCGTTCGTTTACTTTATGATACGTCGTATCAATGTACATTTCTGTTGTACCCGTATCCTGTGCCAGCGATGGTCCAATCAATACAGTGAAAAAAAACAGAAAGCAATAAACTCTGCCGGTAAAATTTTTATTCATTTCCCCCCTTGAAATTAAAATACTTTGACGCAAATATATGGAATTTGTAAAACAGTGAACAATAAATGCACGATGAATTGAACTTTATTTTATTTTTGTTGCAATTGTATTTCTATGAAAAAAACTTTCGTCTTTATTCCTGCATTGATTTTATCAGTCTGTATTTTTGGACAGAGCGATACAGCAAAACCTGATCCGGGGCAGTTTTTTGCTGACATCCACGCATTTTTCGTGTATGATGTGAATGACAACACAACGCCCCAGGCCGCCTTCGGGATTAATACTGCCATTATGGGTTATAAAAGATCGTTCTCCAAAAAAGTGAATGCAACCATTATGTATGATGTTACCCGGACTACCAATTTTGTTTTTCCGGATTCCATTGCCATTGCTTCATATTTTGAAGGCAGCAAATACACGGCTTTTCTGAAAATGGCCGAAATTGACTGGAAAATAAAACCCTGGGCTGAATTGTGTTTCGGACAACTGCTCAACGAACAATATCTCACAGTGCAGGATAAACACTGGGGATTGCGATATGTGAACACCACAATGCAGGAATATTTCCGTTTTGGCAATCCGGCCGATTTTGGTGCAAGAATAAAATTTTCTCCCATCAAGACCTTGATGATCAGCGCCACAGTTGTGAACGGAGAAGGTCCTTTTCGTTATCAGGATAGCGAATCATTGTTTCAGTACTGCTTTAATGCCGAATACCGGCCCAAAGAGCATTTGATATTCAAAGCATACTGCGATTACCAGCCGCACGCATCGGGATTAACCGAAGACCGCAGCTCTCTGAGTGTTTTTGCCGGCTACAAAAAAGGGAAATGGATGGCCGGGGCTGAATACGATATGGTTTTAAACAATTCTTATTTCGACGGCAGCGATTTGAGCGGGATAAGTGCGTATGGCTCTTACAAAACCGGAGACAAGACAACCGTTTTCGCGCGCGCTGATTATCTTCTGCAATACGGTAATGTTGAAAACGAGGGCTATTTCATGGCCGGAGCCGAATACAGGCCTGTGCCTGCCCTCGGATTTGCTGTATCCATCAAGCGCAACACATGGCTGAACACGTTTATGCCCGGGCTGAATGCCGGAATCAGGTTTTGAGATAAAATTCCTGATTCCGTCGGCAAAAATCGATTGATCGACAAAAATTTCAGTTTTTCATACATCTCGTGCAACACTTTCTGAAAAAACACACTCTTACAACTTAAAATAATCAAGGTGATGAAACATTTATTACTTGCATTTCTTGCAATCGTATTTGTTGGTGCAGCAACAGCACAAACAGTCCGAATCCCGGTTCAGGGAGAAACAACAAAAATGAAAATCGAGTCAAACAGCGGCTTGTCGTTTACCGCTGATTTGAACATCAGTGAATTCACGTTGACAAAAGTTGAAACGCCTGCGGGATATTTCACCGTTGTCGATCTGCCAAAATTCACCAAAAGATTTGACGACGGCCGGCCGGGCATTCCGGTTTTCAGTCAGCTCATCGAAATTCCAACAGCTGGTCCTGCAACGGTAAACAACATTTCGTATGATGTTGCCGAGTTTGACCTTGACGATCTGGGATTTCCAGATAAGGTGATTCCTGCTCAGCCATCATGGCCTAAAAGCACAGATCCTTCCGATATTGTATTTAACTATGATCAGGACTTTTATAAAATTGATGCATTTTCGAACAATCAGCTTATCCGTATTGTTGAAGGAGGCGAGATGCGCGGTGTGAATATGGG
>CAZJOL010000222.1:0-4740 GCA_964547605.1 uncultured Bacteroidaceae bacterium
CAAAGCAGTTCAATATCAATAGCCTTGAGCAAAGCTCCAGGGACAACGTGTGCGAAACACAATTAGCGCCGACGGCGCTGAAGATATTAGCCTGTGATAAAGTCCTGCGGGTAAAAAACGCAGGCAGCAACAATGACAGCGGATGGTCACGCGTCATGCTGACGGAAGTTCCTTCATCAGCACAGGAGAGACGCGCACCCACGGAATTGCGCGTTATACGTTATACCAAAAAATTGTACATTTGTGCAACAAACAAAATGTGATAAAAACAGCGGTTGTCATATTGAACTGGAACGGAAAGGGCTGGCTGGAGAAATTCATGCCCGGCGTTATTTCTTCGTTGCCGGCAAGTGCTGAATTGATTGTGGCAGACAATGCATCAACCGACGGCAGTCTGGAACTGCTGAAAGAAAAATTCGGTCACATTCGCCTGATTGAATTTGACGTGAATCATGGCTTTGCCGGCGGCTACAACGAAGCATTCAAGCTGACAGATGCGGAATATTTTGTATTGCTCAATTCCGATGTTGACACAAAGCCAGGCTGGGTTGAACCGCTCGAGGCCTTTATGGATGCACATCCCGAATATGCGGCCTGTCAGCCGAAGCTTAAGTGGTTTGGCCACGACAATATGTTTGAATATGCCGGTGCCAGCGGTGGATTTGTTGATATAAACGGTTATCCTTTCTGTCGCGGCCGCATTTTTTCGACAGTGGAAGAAGATAAAGGCCAGTACGATGATATAGCTGATGTGCTCTGGGCTACGGGCGCCTGTCTGTTCATCCGCAAAAGCGACTATGAAGCCATTGGCGGGCTTGACGAAAAATTCTTCGCCCACATGGAAGAAATTGACCTCTGCTGGCGCCTGTGGAATGCCGGCCGCAAGGTAGCGGTTGTCCCTCAAAGCCAAGTATGGCACGTTGGCGGCGGCAGTCTGCCCCGCTCTTCGGCGCGCAAGACTTATCTGAATTTCCGCAACAATCTGTTGCTGATTTACAAGAATTATCCAACACAAAAGATTTCTGGTGTTCTGCGCCGTCGTTTCTTCCTGGATGGCATTGCATTCGGATTGTTTGTACTACAGGGGCATTTTGGCGATGCAGCTGCGGTTTGCAGGGCCAGGCGACATTACCGCCGGATGAAAAAGGAATTTGTCAAATCATCGGTGAACAGCTTTCCTCCAGTAATTTATCATGGAAGTATTCTGAAAGATTACCACATTAAAGGCCTGAAACACTTTCCCGGGATTTCAAAATGAAACCCAAAGCCGGTTTTCCTGAATGTTTTTCCTTTATTTATATTGCAAATTGAATTTAACTTTATGAGGTTAAGATCATCTAAACCATTGTTGTAAATTTTCGTACAAACTATTTGTTCTGTCGAATAATTAACCAGTCCTGCCATGAAAATTCCGAAATCATTCACGCTGCTTACACTGTTCTTGCTTTCAGGCACCGCTCTCTGGGCACAAAATGAGTCCTACGTTGCCCATTTCACCAACACTGAAGAGACAGTTTACAGGGATAGCAAGGAACGGCTTGTGATGAGTTATCAGATTGAAGGACCTTCAACTCAAAGTGAAATAGAAGCTTTAAACAGGTTGTTCTCTCTTTACAACATGTTTGAGAAATTCGAAATCAAACCAACCAGCGAACCAAATGTCTGGGAAGTTGAAGAGCTTACACGTCCGGATGTAAAAGTGAAAGACCATAAAAAACTCTTTGCTGTTGCCGGGATTTATACTGTTTTTGTCGACGACAAACCTTATCCCGTTGATGGATTCAGAATGAAGATGTTAAAGAAATAATTTAAATCGGGGGCCAATGAATAGAATATTATCGCTCATTTTACTGCTGACACCTGTTTTTGCGTTCTCGCAGACGCCTACCAATCAGGATTGTCTTGATGCTATTCCCGTTTGTCAATACACTTACAACCAGATAAATTCATATCAGGATCAGGGCAATTATTACAACGAAATTCCTGACTACACCGGGGCACTATCAGACAATAACTGTCCAAATAATTGTTTGCTTGACGGAGAATTAAATGATGTTTGGTACATTTTTACTGTTCAGACAACGGGAAATCTGAATTTTACGATTACCCCGAATAGTTCAAGCGATGATTATGACTGGGCACTATACAATCTGACCAGTGCCAACTGCAGTGATATTCTGAATAATAACAGCTCCGTTCAGGTCAGTTGTAATTTTTGCGGAACAGGTGGCTCTACGGGAATTTCTACCAGTGGTTCCGGCAATTGCCAGCCCGGAAATACATGTACAAATTTCAATTCATCATTGCCTGTCACTGCTGGTCAGACATATGTACTGAATGTTTCGAACTTCTCGTCAACACAGTCAGGTTATCTGCTGGATTTTACGCCGTCCACCGCATCCATTTTCGATAATATTCCACCCGTATTTCAATCTGTCAACCTGCCTATTGCCTGCGGTGCAACGCAAATCACCTTCACCTTTAGTGAGAATGTTATGTGTTCATCGGCAACTACCGGTGATTTTCTGGTGACGGGGCCGGGAGGCCCATACACAACCACAGCTTTGAGTGGTGCAGCCTGTACGGCAGGTGCCGACATGGAAAACACATACACAATAACCGTTTCGCCTGCGCTAACAAACAGCGGGACATATCAGATTTGTCTCACCAATACAGCCGGGTCAGTTCAGGATGCCTGCGGAAACCTGGCGGCACCCGCCTGTTTCAGCTTTGTGGTGTCAGGCGTTTCAACCAATATCACAACTGTCGATGCCAACTGCGGCCCAAACGGAAGTGCCACGGTAACACCTTTCGGAGGAACCGGAACATATACATATAACTGGAGTACAACACCGGTGCAAACCACGCCCACAGCCACAGGTCTGGACGCCGGCACCTATTATGTCACCGTTTCGGATGGATCCTGCTCTGCCATTGACACAGCCAATATCATTGACATCGGAGGCCCTTTGCTTACAATGTCCGGATCGACAGATTATTGCAATCAGGGACTTGGCACTGCCACTGTGGTTGCTACGGGCGGAACCGGTACCTACGATTATTTATGGAGTAACTCAGCCACAACCTCAACAATAACCGGCCTCGTTGCAGGGACATATTCTGTAACAGTCGATGATGGCGGCCCATGTCCGAGCGTTGCCACATATACAGTCGGAAATGTTGCAGGACCGACACTGACACTCGTCAGTTCAACGCCTGAGAATTATGGCATGCATGACGGAACGGCTACTGTCAGCACTTCCGGAGGTACAGCCCCTGTGGCAATTACATGGAACACTACCCCGGTGCAAACCGGAGCCAATGCCACCGGCCTGTCAAACGGCAATGTTACAGTGATAGCAACCGATGCCAGCGGCTGTGCCGACACACTGATTGTTTTTATTGGTTTGTCAACAAATACCTTTCTCACTGTTTCCACTACACCAGAACACTGCGGACATGCCGACGGTACAGCCACCGTTGTTGTCCACAATGCGATCGGGGCGTATACGGTATCATGGAACACCGTTCCGCCCCAGACCACTGAAACGATTACAGGATTGACTCCGGGTGCGTATACTGTTACAATGACCGATTCAATCGGCACATACACAAATATTGCGTATGTCACTCTTGCGCCCGGCCCCCATGCAGGTTTTAACGCCAGTCCAAACCCGGCGACAGTGGGCGGAGGTCCGATCCAGTTTATCAATTCGACAAGCGGAGCTTCACACTATGAATGGGATTTCGGCGACGGCACCTCTTCGGTTGAGCAATATCCTTCGCACCTGTATGGCGGTGTTGGTGAATATATTGTCACCCTCTATGCAGAAAACAATTTCGGATGCCGCGATTCGTTTTCGCTTACCGTTATTATAAACGATATATTCACCTTCTACATTCCAAACGCATTCTCGCCCAATGGCGACGGACGTAACGATTTCTTCATGCCGTATGGTATTTCCGTTGACCTGGATTATTATGAAATGCGGATTTACAACAGATGGGGAAATCTTGTGTTCAATACAACCCAGTCCAATGTCCCCTGGGATGGTAATGTCAATGGTAAAGTCAAACGTGAAAAGATGCAGGATACGTACACCTATGAAATAATCATTAAGGACGCATCCAATATTATTCACAAGTACCGTGGCAAGATTACGCTGCTCTATTAGCACCACTTTAATTCAAGTGCTGAAAAATTGAAACTCCATTAATCGGGGCATAAAAGATTAATGCTTTCCATGGTGCAAAGATTACATAAGGAATGGGTAGCGAAAAATCCCTGATGTGATCACTTCAGGCTTTTCTGCAGGGCTGTAAAATTATTACACTACAACAAGCTTTATAGCCGCCAACAGAGTTTTTCAACGCTACAGGGTGCATATAATTAGCCTTGTGGAAGGTGATTACCGAAATATTTCAGCTTTGATGATACTTACGACGTATTTAGTCTCTGAAATCAGGTTGTATAAACAAATTTTTCATCCCTGCTTTCTGAACGCTTTATTATATGACGCATCTGACATATATATATAATTATATGTTTAAAATTTCGACGAAAACAGGCATGTATCACTCAATAAATTAAAATTATTATATTTACTTTAACATTTTATATTCGCCTTTAAATTACCTATAATATTGATTATGTGCACTTTAAAATCCGAAATACCACTTTCGGAAAAATGTGAATATATATGCAATTATTCAATACTTTTGCACCAAGAATATTCAATA
>CAZJOL010000223.1:0-4726 GCA_964547605.1 uncultured Bacteroidaceae bacterium
TGTCTTTACTGACGTCCCTTTCTTTTTTTCTTGAAATTTAGTCGGTTAGTAGTGACTATCAATAATCATTACAAAAATTCAAAAACACCATGGTAATATTTAATGTTGGTTCTACAAGTTTTTGTGTGAAGCAGGCATTAAAAAAGATGCTGCATTCATGTGCGCGATGTTGTTTTCTGCGGAAATTAACGTTAGAAATTTCAGCAGACCTGCAGCGCAGGTCAAACAAAAACAGCCCGGCGAAGCCGGGTAAAGGATAAAATTTAAACGACCTCGGAGAGGTCCAATGAAGAACAATCCTGGAAATGATGATTTCCCGGATACATATGTATTGGACCCGCCAGCTGGCGGGTCTTGCTTTTGTGCACTTTTCCATCCGGCTGTCGCCGGACGCTATTATTGTTTGACATCCTCCGGATGTCTGAAATTTCCTTCGATAAAGCAGTCAGCGCCAATAAGATCATTTCGAAAACCACCACAAAAACTCGTAGAGCCTTAATGTTAAATTCAAAAATACAATTGTAAAATTGAATTAGAAATTCAAAAAACCAACCATATGTGTTTGTGTATTTCTTTAAAGTGCAGAAAAACAAATGGTTTAGTTAGTTCATAGAATTGAGTCATTATATTTTTACTGTTCGGCTTTTTTAAAAACTGCGACTCTTACAGGCTTATGTTTTTCATCAATGGGTGCGAAAATAAAATCGGCATCAATGGCTTTCACCCTTTCTCCGGTTGTTACAATTTCCTTGTGAATCTCGACATGAACAGTAATCTTCACACTTCCTGTCTGTGTTACTTTGCCGCTTATTTCTATGATGTCTCCAGCTTTGACAGGATTTGAATAATTGAGCTTGTTCACAGCAATTGTAACGGCATTTTGGTTCAGATACCGCAAGACTGTGATATAGGCTACTTCGTCCATCCACATCAGTGCTTTTCCACCAAACAGTGTTTCATGATTGTTCAGGTCACCCGGAAAAATCACACGGGTTTGAGTCGTTTCTGAGGTCATAATGTTAAATATTCGTACAAAGTAAAATAAAATATTTGAAATGAGCAAATGTTCATTATCTTTGCAAAGAACAAATGTTCAAATAAAGTCAAATGGCTCGATTAAAACGAATCCGAAAAGTACTGAATCCGCCTGTTATAAAGGGCTTCAAACCTTACGGCCCTGATTTTCAGGATGACGGCAAAGCACCGGTAACATTATTATATGAGGAGTATGAAGCTTTAAGGTTGTGTGATTATGACATGTGTAATCACGCCGAGGCTGCAATAATAATGAATGTGTCGCGACCGACGTTTACCAGGATATATGCATCGTTGCGCCGCAAACTGGCTCAGGCATTTATCGAAGGCCGGCCGATGGTTATTGAAGGCGGAAAAGTTTATTTCGATACCGACTGGTACCATTGTTTCGGTTGTCAATGCGATTTCAACAATCCGGCTAAGGATGAAAAGGTTGAAGCTTGTCCGTTGTGTGGCGGCCGGCATTTTGAAAATCATCACCCGGAATCGGAAACAATCTCGGTAGTTGCTGGTTTGTGTGATGAAACCATGGTTTGCCCTGAGTGTGGAGCTTCTGTAATCCGGCATTTGGGCACACCCTGTAACCAGACAATATGTACGGAATGTGGCGCCGCATTGAGCGGTAAAGCAGGTCGGCGCAGAGGATATCAAAAAAATGAAATATGAAAGTCGCAATTACATCAAGTGGAGATTCATTTGAATCAACGATTGACAGCCGGTTTGGCCGTTGTTCTTTTTTTGTCGTGTACGACACTGAAAGTAAATCATCCGAGTTTATTCCCAATCCGAATAAAAATGCTGCAGAAGGCGCTGGTCCAGCATCGGTGCAGCTTTTAGCTGAGAAAAAAGTTGAAAAAATTGTATCAGGCGAATTCGGAATGAAAATAAAATCATTGCTTGACAGCTTGAAAATTCAGATGATCATAATCAAGGAACCCAGGTCTGTAAGGGAAATTACAGGAATGTTGAATCATTAATAACATACTGCTATGCCACGATTAGATGGAACAGGACCCGACGGTATGGGGTCAGGAACAGGCCGGAAGCTTGGCCGGTGCGGAAAACTGAGCGACAAGGAAAAACTGGAAAAGCTTGGAAAAGGCCTTGGTAAACGTCGAAAAGCAGATGGATGCGGCGAAGGGAACGGAAAACGCATCCGGGAAGGAAAACAATAGTTAATTGAAATTCCGGAAGAAGAGTCCGGAGCAGTTTCATAAGTGGTTTTTTGATAACAGGGGAGGTTTCTCTTCGCCTCCCCATTTTCAGAGTCAGATTTGCAATGAAAAGAATATTTGCCATACCACTGGAAAACCTGAGCAATTGTAGGGAATTCAACAAATGCAGCACGTTCAGAATAATTGCTGTAGAAAATAAGGTTATAACCGGAATGCTTGAGCTTTCTGCTTCTGTTGCTGACCCGATAAACCTGCCTGAATGGCTGAGAAGCCATGGCGTCACCGATGTTCTGGCAACTGATATCGATATTACAATGATACAACAACTCACATCAGGTAATATCAATGCCTTTCTCTGCGTGCCGGCAGGTGATCCCCTCGGCCTGATGCAGCAATTCATTGACAACCGGTTATCTACACTTGGATATGTCTGCAATCAACGTGCGCATCATTTTTTTGAACAGTACTGATCAATTTAAACTCACTTAAACAAAACAATCATGGAAAATCAGGAATTCTCAATGCCCCGGATCGGCGAAAAAGCGCCTGAATTCAAGGCCGTAACAACTCAGGGTGAAATTAATTTTCCTTCTGATTACAAAGGAAGCTGGGTAATTCTTTTCAGTCATCCAGCCGATTTTACCCCAGTCTGCACATCGGAGTTTATGACATTTGCAACAATGGAAAAGCAGTTCAACAACGCCAACTGCAAACTGGTTGGATTATCCGTTGATGGCTTATATAGCCATATTGCATGGCTGCGTACCATCAAGGAAAAAATCGAGTACAAGGGAATGAAAAACGTTGAAGTCACCTTCCCTCTTATCGAAGATATCACAATGGATGTTGCAAAGAAATATGGAATGATGATGCCTGGCGAAAGCAACACCAAAGCAGTTCGCGCTGTATTTGTCATTGACCCTAAAGGCATTATCCGGACAATCATATACTATCCGTTGAGTCTGGGACGCAATTTTGATGAATTATACAGGGTTATAATCGCTCTGCAGACAGCCGATGAATTCAATGTTGCCACTCCGGCCGACTGGCGCCCGGGCGATGAAGTCATCGTTCCAACTGCCGGTTCATGCGGTGTTGCCAAAGAAAGAATGGAAAGCAGGGAAAACATGCATTGCTACGATTGGTTTTTCTGTACAAAGCCAATCAGTAAAGATGATGTTGAGAAAAAAATATTGAAAAACAAATAAAAAAGATGAAAAGAAAATTCGCTATTCCCCTTGAAAACGGAGTGCTTTGTGCACATTTTGGACATTGTCAGACTTTTGCTATTGTTGAAGCTGAAAACAACATGGTCATTGATTTTAAAGAAGTTGTCCCGCCGGAACATGTTCCAGGCTTGTACCCACGCTGGGTTGCTGGTTTTGGTGTTACCGACGTCATTGCTGGTGGCATGGGACAACAAGCCGTCATGTTGTTCAACGAGCAGAATATTAATGCTTTTGTCGGAGCACCCATCAAAAGCGCTACAGAACTGGTCGAGGATTTCCTGAACAACCGGCTTACCCTTACCGCTAATTATTGCAATCACGATGAACACGAGCATGGTGGACAGTGCGGACATTAACACAATAAAGATAATCGATCAGCGGTGCCTTCATTGTTTTCTGAGAACATATAATCGTTTGTTTGACAAATTTGATATTGAACAGCAAGTGCGCGATCAGTTTCTGACATTTTTTGATGAAATATGGAAACAGAACGCACATTTGTCTGCGCCTCGTATTCAACAGATTCTGAATTCCGAGTTCGGACGCATTGTTGGCGAAAAGGATCCTTTTGATTCCGAGAAAAAAGAAAACAATGCCATTGCACTTGAATTATATAAAAGCGTAAAACCGATGGTTCAGCTTTCTGCCGACCCTTTCATGATGGCACTAAAGCTGGCCATTGCAGGCAATGTAATGGATTATGGCGCCCAAAGCAGTTTTGACATTAATGCTACGATTGATAAAGCATTGAAAACATCGTTTGCAATTGATCATTCTGCCGAACTGAAATCACGCATCTCAACCGCAAAAAACATTTTGTATCTGGGCGACAATGCTGGCGAAATTGTATTTGACCGCTTGTTTATCGAAACAATCATGCACAATCATGTGACTTTTGCAGTAAGAGGCAAAGCCATTCTGAATGATGTTACAATGGATGATGCGCTTACTGTGGGAATGGACAAAGTGGCCGATGTTATTTCGAACGGAGCCGGAAATCCATCTACGGTGCTTGATGATTGCAGCGATGAATTTGTTCATATTTTCAATCATGCCGACCTGATTATTTCAAAAGGACAGGGTAATCTTGAAGGATTGATTGACCTGAACGACTCACGTATTTTCTTCTTGTTGATGGCCAAATGTGATGTAATTGCTGAACGGCTTTGCGTAGACAAAGGCAGTTTCAATGTAGTGAAGGGAACTGATATCAAACAATCATGAAAACTTTGAAAATCGCCATAGCCAGTGGCAAGGGCGGAACCGGAAAGACGTTCGTTGCAACCA
>CAZJOL010000224.1:0-4686 GCA_964547605.1 uncultured Bacteroidaceae bacterium
CCCAACTGCAGAACCTGCTACAGCCGACACTACAATGGCAGAAACCATTGCCAATATCGGTGGAATTGGTTTGCGTCAGTATAATGCTGCACAAAGGATTACTGTTGATGGGATCAGGATTGCCACAAACTGGGCAGATGCAGTAGCCGCTGCTACTGTTATTCCGGATATCATTCCGCCCGTTGTTGATACTGCATTTGCAACATCTTTTAGCACAGTGAAAGTCGTATTTAATGAGGTTGTTGATAATGTAACTGCAGAAACACTCACCAATTATTCAGGCCTCGCAGGTATTGGAACAGCAGTGCTGAACACCGGCATGGATACGGTTACACTTACACTGAGCACACCGCTTTTGGACAACGTTGCCGATACTGTTTGTATTGCCAATGTTGAAGACACTGCAGGAAACGTTATGGCTGCATCGCAGTGTTTCCGGTTATTATTTACAACAGGTGATATTATTCCTCCGGTTGTTGACACTGCATGGGCTGCAAGCCTTAGCACCGTCAAAGTTGTTTTCAATGAAGCAATGGATGATGCTACTGCTGAAACAACCGCGAATTACACAGGACTGCCGGGAATTTCAACAGCCGTTCTGAATACATCAATGGACACTGTTACACTGACCCTGAGCACACCGCTTACTTTTGGAATTCCTGACACACTTATAGTGAACAATGTTGAAGATACAGCAGGCAATGCAATGGCAGCTGCACAGAGTTTCCGGGTCATTTATGGTGTTCTCGATGTCACCCCGCCTACAGTTATCAATGCATGGCCCGAAACGCATGCTGTTGTTAAAGTGAAATTCAGTGAAGCCATGGATGATGTGACTGCTGAAACGGTTGCCAACTATACAGGTCTCGCAGGAATTGGCTCTGCAACACTGAATTCAACAATGGATACTGTGACACTTGCTCTGTCTATCAATCTGATAAATGGTGTAGCTGACACACTTTATGTTCAGAACGTTGAAGATACTGCCGGAAATGCAATGACAGCACAACAGATGTTTGTACTGATGCTTGACACAGTTACTACTCCTAAAGCACTTGTTATAACTGAAATCATGTATAATCCGATTGAAGGCACATTAGATACAACAGAATTCATTGAAATCTACAACAACGATATCACCAGTGTTGACCTTTTAGGCTATACTCTCACCTATAATACCAACGCCTTTACTTTCCCGACTTCTGTTGTATTGAATCCGGGTGAATATGCGCTGGTTGCATCAAATGCAACTGCTGCCACAGCCTTCTATGGAATGCCATTCATTCAGGGAAATACAGTCGGTGTTAGCAATAATGGTACAGTCGTAAAACTGAAAAGTGCGAACGGTTTGCTCGTAGACAGCTTGGTTTATGATGATGTCTCACCATGGGACACTCTTGCTGATGGCGATGGATACAGCCTCACGTTATGTGATCCGGATCTTGATAACACCGTTGCTGCAAACTGGAGTCTTGGTACCGTTCTGTATGGAACATCGACCTATGCCGATCCGGGCCAGGGATGTGTAACACCTGTGGATACAGTTGCTCCGGTTGCACTTCACGCATCGCTTACAAATCTGACAACAGCGGTTGTGACTTTCAACGAATCTCTTAACATGACTTCTGCACAGACTACCTCGCATTACACAGGACTTGGAACTGTTTCGTCAGCTGTGCTGAGCAACGATACTGTTGTTACCTTAACACTGGCTACTGCGCTTGTAAACGCACAGTCCTACACACTTTCCGTTACCGGAATCAGCGATCTGGAAAGCAATGTCATGACCATCACTTATGAATTTCCGTTGATGCTTGACACCACAACATCAATCTCTGAAATGACAAATGCAGCCATTCAGATTTTCCCGAATCCGGCCAATGATGTTATAACTGTTACCGGAACCGCTACTGCAAGCCGCATAGAAATGTACAACAACATGGGAATGCTGGTTCTGAGCCGCGAAGCTGATGGAATCGATTCAATCACCATTGAGACATCGACACTTGAAAATGGTTCATATTACATCAATATCCGTATGAACGACGGAGCTGTTGTAACAAGACCGGTTGTGATAATCAGATAATCAGATAATCAGTTTATCGCTTCAAAGAAAAAGGCTGTCCGCCAACTGGCGGATGGCCTTTTTTGTTGAGGTCAAGAGCAATCAGCATTCAGCAATCAGTTATAAGCTTTCAGCTCTGAGACAAGGCTGGGAAGAACGAGGACAAGGACAAGAACAAGGTTAAGGTTGAGGTCAAGGTCAAGTGAGACTTTCGTTACGCGTGGAATTTATCACGCTGAAAGCGTGAGTCGTGGAATTTATTCCGCTGGAAGCGGAAATCGTTACGAGATCGTGTGGCCGAAGGCATCAAAGAAAGCTGCGAAGCACATTTGGATGCGCCTCCGCCTCAGGCGGAGTAAATTCCGGCGCTAAATATGTTAGCCTTGGGCCAAAGGCCCCAGGGACAAGGTGTGCGACCTGTCACGTTTTACGTGAAGCTCCTTTGAGGTGGAGAAGCGGCGTAGCTCTGAGAGGAAGCACTTACAACAGTTGGCAACCAATTCTGATTTCGGTGTTCAGTGTTCGATGTTCGGTGTTCAATGTTCCTTCATCCTTCACATCAAAAATCAAAAATCTACAATCTGATATCTTATATCATCAAGGGTTTTTCATAAACACAAACCGCTCCTGCCCTGCCCTGCGCAAAAAATTGCCATTCCAGGTGTAATAGGCATCTGGGTTGCGGCGCAAATGGTTAAACAGATACAGATTGAGAAAATAATCGTAGATATAGCCCGCCATCTTATTTCCGGAATTTTCAAACAATGATATAATGTCTGATTCGCCAAATTGTGTGAAGTTATAATTGTAGGTATAGCGGTCTGTAGATAAGTCGTAGTCCCATGCTCCGTCAAAATAATCGACAAGCGGAAACGATGCATACAACAATGGAGATGCAAGTAAAGTGTCATCAACCGGATTTATGCGGAGCCAGAAACAAAGATCGATGCGCGAAATCACAGAATCGAATTGTATGAAACTGTTGTTGGCAAAGTACAGTGTATCGCCTACCGGCATTGTCTTTTCCTCAATGTACATCTGTACAAATTCAATAATAAACTTGTCGCCGCTGCCAATCAGGAAATTATTGACAGTACTGTCCGAATACAAATCAAATCCATTCTTTGATAGATTTTGATTCATTTCGTTTTTGAAAATGCTGTCAACACCGGCAGTGCCGTTGTTTTTTATAAAATAGCTTCTGTAAGGGAAGTAGCGCCTGGCGTAGGTTTCAGAAGATGAAGTTCCCTGCGGCTTCATGAAAAACATTTCCCAGTCAGCCGAAAACGTTATGTACAGCGACGGGCGCTTTGTGTCCTCAATAAAACCACGCGCCAGCTTCTTTTCTGACTGACAGGAAAAAAGCAATGTCAGTGACAGTAAACAGACAGATAAGAAAAGTTTAGTTGGAAGCTGCATCGCGTTCCAGGACTTTTTCAGCCAAAACTCTTCCATACTTAAAAGCAAGTGTTAGCTCTTCTTTGCCTGGCGTAAATTTGACAAATACACCGTCGCCGCAATAATCGAGCTTCAGGTTTTCCATCATCAGTTTCAGCAAAGAAGCAGATTCACCGCTCCAGCCGTAAGAGCCGAAAGCGCCTGAGGGTTTGCCTTTGTCGCGTATCGGGCAAATCGCTGCCAGAAATTTATAAGCTGGAAGAAGAATATTCTGATTGATGGTTGGACTTCCCAGAAGAATTCCACTGGCCGCAGTGATGGCCGCATCCATGTCGCCCAAAGTTGCATTTTCAATATCCATCAGGTGAGCTTTTACATCGCTTTCGGATTCAATACCTCGGGCAATTTCCTTTGCAATCATAGCTGTTTTCTGATAAGCAGAAACGTAAGCAACCAGAATTGTTTTTGCCTGCGGATTTTTCTGGTAATCCTGGCACATGGACTTCGACCGCTCCAAATAACGCTTCCAGTCATTCAGAAGCAATGGTCCGTGTCCGGTAAGAATAGCCTTGAGGGGAAGTTGCTCAATTTTCTCAATGGCCTTCAGGAAAAATTTGCTGTACGGTTTCAGAATGACATTGAAATAATAATCGAAAGCATCGTCGTAATTGCCAACCTTGTTATCGATCATTTCATCATGCGCAAAGTGGGCACCGAAAGAATCGCAGGTGAACAACAACTGTTCTTCTTCGTACCATGTGTACATGCTGTCAGGCCAGTGCAGATTGGGCGCGCTGATGAATTTCAATGTGGCATCGCCAAGATCAAGCACATCGCCGTCTTTCACAATGCGGTGCGGAAAGTCGCGGTTCATCAGGTCTTTCATGTAACGAATCGCATTCCCTGTTCCAATCACAGTTGCATTGGGAGCTTCGTTCAGAAGAAGTTCAACAGATCCGCTGTGGTCGGGCTCTGTATGATTGAGAATGATGTATTCAATTTCATTTAAAGCCGTGAGTTTGCTGAGCTTTTCCTTATACACCGGCCAGAATTTTTCCTTGACTGTTTCAACAACCGCTTTCTTCTTTGCGTTGATGAAATATGAGTTGTAGGTAGTGCCGTACTTGGTTTCCATTACTACATCGAAAACCCGGATGTCTTTGTCGAGTACGCCAACCCATGTTGTTTTCGGTGATACCTGAATTGTTTTATTGTCTGCCATG